>JBBIHO010000190.1:0-3453 GCA_037446935.1 Caldifarciminota bacterium
CCATCACTAGACAGATAAATGAAATCCTTATCAAAGGCAAAGGCACCAACTTTAATCTCTTCTTCCGGAATACCCTCTTTCAAAATAATCTCCTCCTTTTCCTCTTCGGTCAATTCCTTCAAGAGATTAAAGAATTCCAATTCGGTAAAGATTTCTTTCAAAACCTTCTTATTCATTTCCCCCAATCTAATCTCTTCCTCCACCACTTCGGGAAAGAGGTCGGTTCTCAACTGAACCAAACTCCGAGAGAGGCGGGCAGACTCTTTATAAGGTGCCAGTTTACTATCTTCCCGTAGTGCCGTCTCTAAATCCCCATATTTCAGAATCTCTTCTTGTGCCTTCTTCTCACCAAATCCCTTAACCCCGGGGATATTATCAATCTTATCTCCGGCTAAGGCGAGAATATCTCCAACCTTCTCCGGCGAAACACCATATCTTTCTTTAACCTTCTCCACATCATAAATCAAATCTTTATATGGGTCATACATAAATATCTTATCATTCACCAATTGTAAAAGGTCCTTATCCGAAGAAATGATATATACCTTAAAACCCTTTTCCGCCAATCTCTTCGCCAGGCTGGCGATTACATCATCCGCTTCATAACCAGGCATCTCTAATACCTTCATCCCCCATCCCGCGCATAAACTCTTAATTATTGGTGTCTGCCATTCCAATTCCTTTGGGCTTTCCGGTCTCTGTGCCTTATACTCCTCAAAGATCTTATGCCGAATCGTCTCACCGCCGGCATCAAAGACACTGGCAATAAATTGTGGCTTAAACCGATTAAATAACCTCTTTAAGGTATTAACAAATCCGAAGACTGCGGATGTATTCAACCCCTTAGAATTCCGGAGGGGATTTCTAATAAAGGCATAATAAGAGCGGTAAATAATTGAATGGCAGTCTAAAAGGAAGACCTCCCTCTGTGGCTTGGCGCCATCTTCGGCATTCTCCATTCCTTAATATACCCGATTTTCCCCTTCCGTCAAGCCTTCATAAGATAATTCTACCCCAATTTTGCTCCCTGTCAATACCTGAAGTGACATTTCCAGAAGTGAGACTTCCGGAAGTGGCATTTCTGATTCACAAAGTCCGGTTTTTTGCCTTTAAGTCCTTGAATTTACATAACTTATAGGATTTTTCCTTAAAGTTGGGGAGTAGTCCCCTCTACCGTGTGCTTGGTCTTATCTTTACCCAAATTTTTAGCCAAATTGAAGGAGTAATTTTTGGTCTAATTTTTCGTCTAATCAAAGGTCTAACTTTTCGTTCAAATAAAGGTCTAATTTAAAGGCGCAACTTGAGTTCATAAAAGTTATGGCATGAAAAGTATCTATATTTGAAGAGAAGATAAGAACCGAGAAGAACCTTGGGAATGTCACTTCTCTTCTTGAAACTTTAAGTGAGATCAACTATCTGAGAATTCTGAATTGTTAAATAGATTAGAGCCAGAAATTATAAGGGGAGTTATAAAAATTGGTGGTGGAAAGAAGAGAAAGAAAAAACTCCTTAAAATCCTTGAAGAATTAAACTATCCACACTTGGAAAGATTAAAAGAAATGATTAAAGATGAGTAATGTCCTAAAAATGGTGTGGGATGTCCCATCTTGACATTTGAGATATTACTTGGTATTATAAGAGATGTATCGAAGAAAGATTCTCATCGTTGATGACGAACGGCATATCCTTGATGTCTTAGAGAAGCGATTGGAAAAGGAAGGCTATGCTGTCCTCCGGGCAATGGATGGGATAAAGGCGATGGAAATCCTGGAGCAAGAGCATCCTGCCCTTATCATCCTTGATATTTTACTTCCCGGCGAGTTAGACGGTCTTACTATCTGCAAGCAGTTAAAGACCAATTACAGGTATCAGAAAATACCAATCATCATTCTATCGGCGTTAGGGAGGGAGTTTCAGGTTGAAGAGGGGCTAAAGGCGGGTGCTTCCGCTTATTTTCCAAAACCATTTAATAATGAAGAATTAATTGCCAAGATAAAAGAACTCATCCTTGATTAGACTCCGGTATTGACAAAATAGAAAATTTTTGGTATAGTGAGTGATGTCGGAAATACGAATTGGTGTTTATATTTGTCATTGCGGTATAAATATCTCAAAGACCGTTGATGTGGAGGCGGTCGCCAAATTTGCCCAAACCCTTCCCGGTGTCGTTCTTACCCGAAATTACCTCTATATGTGTTCCGAACCTGGACAGAGTTTAATAAAAAAGGATATAAAGGAATATAACTTAAACCGCGTTGTGGTTGCTGCCTGCTCACCAAGGATGCACGAACCGACCTTCCGTGGCGCAGTCTTTGATGTTGGAATTAACCCCTATCTCTTTGAAATGGCAAATATCCGGGAGCAATGCTCCTGGGTCCACGAAGATAAAGAATCGGCAACGGAAAAGGCAAAGGATTTAATAAGAAGTTCAGTAATGCGGGCAAATTTCTTAGAACCGTTAGTTCCAACCGAAGCCCTGGTTAGCAAGAGTGCTTTAGTAATTGGCGGCGGTATTGCCGGAATCCAAGCGGCATTGGATATTGCCGATGCTGGCTATAAGGTTTATCTTGTGGAAAAAGAACCATCAATCGGTGGCCGTATGGCACAATTGGAAAAGACCTTCCCCACCCTTGACTGTTCTGCCTGTATCTTAACCCCAAAGATGGTTGATGTTGCAAGAAATAAAAACATTGAACTCTTACCCTATTCGGAGATTGAAGATATCTCCGGCTTCGTTGGCAACTTTAAGGTAAAGGTAAGAAAAAAGGCAAGATATGTCTCCTCTCTCTTATGTAATGCCTGCACCGATTGTGAAAGGGCATGCCCGGTGAGAGTTAAGAGTGAATTTGATATGGGAATGGGAAAGAGAACTGCCATCTATCGTCCTTTTCCCCAGGCAGTCCCAAATATTTATACAATTGATAAAAGAGGTATCTCCCCCTGTCGGGTTGGTTGTCCGGCCGGGGTGAATGCCCATGGCTATATCGCCTTAATTGCCGCCGGTAAATATAAGGAGGCGCTTGACTTAGAAAGGGAGGCAAATCCCTTTGCCTCGGTCTGCGGTCGGATCTGTAACCATCCCTGCGAAAGCGAGTGCAACCGCAAAGAGGTTGATAGACCAATTGCGATTGCCTCCTTAAAGAGATTTATTGCCGATTATGAATTAAAAAGGGGAAGGGAACTTCCTCCCCAAATTCCGAAGAGAAGCGAAAAGAGAGTAGCAATTGTCGGTGGTGGACCCGCTGGTTTGTCTTGTGCCTATTTCCTTGCGAAGAAGGGTTATCCGGTAACTATCTTTGAAGCCCTATCGGAATTGGGTGGACTCTTAATTACCGGAATTCCCGAATTCCGTCTCCCAAAAGAGGCAGTCCGTGCGGATATTGAATTTATCCTCGCTTTGGGTATAGAAGTGCAGACAGATAAATACTTAGGAAAGGATTTTACTATTGACAG
>JBBIHO010000191.1:0-3393 GCA_037446935.1 Caldifarciminota bacterium
AAATGATGGGAAGGTAAGAGAGACGGTTGTGATTCGCGCCTATTTCACTGGTGGTCCGGATGATGGATTTATGCGCTGGATAGATTCGGATACCGCAGGTGGTCCGGTTTATAACTGGCGTGATATATCCACAACTGGCACAAGTGTCCCATTCCCTTATTTTGATGATGACATTGCGCGGATTCCCATCGGGTTTAACTTCCAATTCTATGGCAATGTCTATAACCGGCTAACTGTTGGAACGAATGGTATATTATCCTTTGACAGTTTATATCTCACGCTCTTAAATACCTATATCCCAAACACAAGGACCCCCAACAACATAATTGCCGCACTCTGGGATGACCTCCATTGCATAGAACTTGGAAGGGTTAAGTATCAGACGGTCGGAACTTCCCCAAACTGCACCCTGGTCATCTCCTATAATAATATAAGGTATTATGGCGGTGGCGATTACAGTCTCACATTCCAGATTCTCCTCCTTGAAGGAACGAATGAGATAATTATGCAGTATGCGGATGTTGTTACTGGCTATTCCGTAGGGGATTCAGGAAAATCAGCAACCGTGGGTATTGAGAGCCCATATCCATTCATCCCTTTTACCGGCCTCCAATATTCCTATAACGAAGCGGCTTTAATCAACGGACGGGCAATAAGGTTCTGGTGGCAACCACCGCTACCTAATGATGTGGGTGTGGTGCAAATCCTTTCACCCGGTTCACTTATCTCCTTAAGGAATCCAACCGTCACACCGCAGGCGATAGTGAAGAATTACGGAATTAATCCCCAGACAAATTTCCCGGTGGTCTGCTCCATCTTCGGTGCGGGCGGAGTCTTGCTTTATGAAGACCAGCAATTTGCCACGCTTGACTCCGGAGAGGTGGACACCATCTCCTTTGACAACTGGACACCAACAACCGCAGAGGTCTGCACCGTAAAAATGCGGACCGCACTCTCCGGTGATGAGGACCCAACAAATGATGGGAAGGTAAGAGAGACGGTTGTGATTCGCGCCTATTTCACTGGTGGTCCGGATGATGGATTTATGCGCTGGATAGATTCGGATACCGCAGGTGGTCCGGTTTATAACTGGCGTGATATATCCACAACTGGCACAAGTGTCCCATTCCCTTATTTTGATGATGACATTGCGCGGATTCCCATCGGGTTTAACTTCCAATTCTATGGCAATGTCTATAACCGGCTAACTGTTGGAACGAATGGTATATTATCCTTTGACAGTTTATATCTCACGCTCTTAAATACCTATATCCCAAACACAAGGACCCCCAACAACATAATTGCCGCACTCTGGGATGACCTCCATTGCATAGAACTTGGAAGGGTTAAGTATCAGACGGTCGGAACTTCCCCAAACTGCACCCTGGTCATCTCCTATAATAATATAAGGTATTATGGCGGTGGCGATTCCAGTCTCACATTCCAGATTCTCCTCCTTGAAGGAACGAATGATATAATTATGCAGTATGCGGATGTGATAACCGGCTATCCAGGAGTGAGGGATACCGCAAAATCAGCAACCGTTGGCATTGAAGATTCTACCGGCACGACTGGACTCTGCTATCTCTATGATGCTACACCATATAGCAACCTGCTCTCTGCTGGCAGGGCAATCCGATTCTATTATCTCCCTCCGGCAAAGGATGTCGGTGTGGCACAAATTATCTCACCACCCGCCAATTTCCCTCCGGGGGATACGGTTATACCAAGGGCAAAGGTAAAAAACTATGGAACCGAGGGACAGCCAGATGTTCCGGTTCAGTGTCTAATTCGTGATGCATCGGGTGCTATCGTCTATAACGAGACATTTCAAATTCCTTTTCTGCCGGCTGGTGATTCGGCACCTGTTGAATTTCCCGAATGGATTCCAGGAGAAGGGATTTATTACGACACAATCCGGACACTCCTTTCCGGTGATGAGAAACCAGCAAACGACTATAAAGGAATGAGCCATAGTGTCTCCTTCTGGGTAGAGATTGAGGTTGGTTATGATGATGGGGTAAATGAGGCAGACTATTGGGTCTCCTATCCCTCAGGAGCGAACGACCGTTTTGCGGTAAAGATAAATACACCGGCAAGGGACTTCCGGTTGGTTGCTGGAAGATTTTTAATCTCCGCGGATGTTGTTCCTTTATCCTTTGCCGACTGCGGTGTCTATCCCTGTTCCAGTGGCATACCGCGGTTAAGTTCACCCTATGTGACAATCCCTAACCAGCCGACTGCCACAACGATTTATCCAACCACCGAATGGAAGAGGGTTTCTTTCAATAATGTTCCCGGGACCGGAGATACCGTTTTCATCGTCGTCCACTGGCCAACCGGTTCCTATTACGGACCCTATGTTGGTGCTGATGCGAATAATACCGGAAGGTCTTATTGGAGTCAGTCCCCACCACCTGGCACACCATGGAATTACTGGAATTACCATAACTGGATGATGCATATCATCTTTGGTGTGAAGGGGGTTGATGCCGGTATTACAGAAATCACCACACCGAGAGAGACAATAGATTTCGGAGCGAATATCCAGCCAACAGTGGTTGTGAGAAACTTTGGCTACTATGCCCGAACCTTCCCGGTCGTATTTGAAATCTCTGATGAGAAAGCGATTGTCTATGCAGATACCGCAATCGTAACGATTCCCGGAAATAGCGAACAGCCACTAACATTTACCCGAACCTGGACACCAACCCAACCGGGGACCTACAACCTTTTGGCAAAGACCCTTCTCACCAATGATATGGAGCCAGACAACGATTCTAAGAGCGGCAGCACATTTGTCCGTTATGTTGACTGTGGTATTGTTTCTATCCTGAGGCCTTTACCGACCGAAAACCCAGGAGCAGTTCCCGTTAATATCCAAATTACTAATCTCGGAAATGTTCCTGCCACTAATGTGCGGGTGAGGGCAATAATCACGGATGGCGGTGAGGTCTATAATGATTTCCGTGACTATCCTTTGCTTGTTCCGAACGAAACATTAACTGCTATGCTCACCCCTTGGGTCGCTACAGCCGGAGTTTATCAGATGACAGCAATCACCACGATGAGTGGCGATATGAATCCAGTAAATGATACTGCCTATCGGAATGTTACGATTGGCACTCCACCCGGTGCCTGGCAGAAACTCAGCGTTGAGGTCCCAACAACACCGGCTGGCAAGAAGATAAAGAGCGGAGGCGGGATAATTGCGGGAACTGATGCAATCTATATTATGAAAGGGAATAATACAAGAGACTTCTACTCATTTGTCCCGGATACCAATGCGCCGGTGCCTATTGACAGTGTTTCCGGTAGCAAGAAGGTGAAGAAAGGCGCTGCAATGGCTTATGATGGTGAAAGATACCTCTACTACACGATTGGCAATAATAC
>JBBIHO010000192.1:0-3325 GCA_037446935.1 Caldifarciminota bacterium
GTCTCTCTTTGAGATGCAAAATAAAGACCATGCAAAGAGGTTTTATATTGCCTTAGATAGCGGCTGGCGGGTGGGAATTTCCGCCAACCAAGACAACCACAGCGCTAATTGGGGCAGTGGCAATCAACTGACTGGTATCTGGGCTGAATCTTTGAGCAAGGGTTCAATTCTTTCCGCAGTGCAGAGTATGCGGACCTTTGGCACACTGGACAGAAATTTTCGTCTCTCTTTTAAGGCAAATGATTCCTGGATGGGTTCAATAATCAATAACGGTGAAATTCGGTTTGAGATATTCGCTTATGACCCGGATCCTTCCGATTTCATCCGCCGGATTGACATTCTAACCAATCAGAATATCACATTAGATTCCCTCATCTTAGGCGATACAAATTATGTTTTATGGCAACCCGTAACCTCTACTCATCCCAACGAAAGAAGGTATTTCTTTGTCCGGGTGATTGAAAATGATAGCGACTATGTTCTCTCTTCTCCGATCTGGACAGAAGGCGAAGTGGCAATTGAAGCCACTGAATTAGCAGGGAGTGCCCTCTGCCGGACTTCGCCCAATCCCTTCACATCTTTCATCAACTTCACTTTTCATCCCGATGAGATACCACTCTTATCGGGGATAAGGATTTATGAGGCGAGTGGCAAGATGATTAAAACTTTTTCGCCGCCCGCCTGTGGAAATATCCGCTGGGAAGGGAAGGATGAGATGGGAAAAGAAGTTCCAGCAGGTGTCTATATTTTAATCTTGGAGAAGAGTGGCAAGAGGATTTATCAGAAAATTCTCCGTCTCTAATCCGTGCGGGAGGTTGACTTTTTAACAAAAATTGGTTATTATATAAAATGTTAGCGATATTTTTCAGTATCTTTATTTTTAGTTTGAACTTAGAATTAGTTGAGAAGGAAAGGGTGCAGGAAGAACCCTTTCTCCGTTCCGCTGGCAGCAAATTTCTCTATCAGGTTGAATACTCAAGCGAGGGAATTGGCGAAGTTCCGATAAAGAGATTCTCCATTTACGATAAGGAGAAAAACCTCCTCTGGCAAAAGGAGAATCCCCAAGAAGAGGCATTTTTCGTCTCCGATGCTGGTTGGGTAGTTGGTCTCTTCGGCTCTCATCCGAAGGCACGCCTCACCTTCTATGACATAAAGGGTAAGCGAGTCCACCAAGAGGAGATAGATTACCCTTATGGATATTCATTTTCTAAGACCGGAAATCTCTTCTATGCCAATACCAGTAAAGGGATTTTGGGATTTAACTCCCAGGGAAAGGTGGTAAGAAACTTCGGTTATGGTGGTCATTTCTTCCCATCGCCTGATGATAAGTTCTTTGCTGTGATAAAAGAGGAGAGCCTGAAAATCTTTAAGGAAGGAAAACCTTACGGTCGCTTCGCTCCCGCACAGGTGAGTGCTAAATTCCTTCTCGGCTCTCTCCTTTTTCGTGACCTTGCCTTTTCGCCAAAGGGTGAGTTTCTCGCAGTATGCGAAAAGCATTCTCTATCCCTCTACTCTCTAAGAGATTCCTCCCTTTTATGGCGGAAGGAATTTGACTTCGCAACCTCCCTCCTCAAAGTGATAGTGGATGATAATGGAGTTGCCTATCTCGGTGGCGAAATGACGGATAATAAAAGGAGTGGTTTTCTTGCCGTCTTTAAAGATGGAGAGGAGATTGTGAGAACTGACATACCCTATTTTGCTAATTATGAGACGATTGTTGGAATCTCCCTTGACTTTCCTTTTCTTTCGGTTCGGACTACCGATTATCATTTTCGGTTCAGGGTTAGAGAGGAATAGCCTTCAGGGAGAGAGATGAGATGCCCGTCTTCCATAGGTGCCTGCCTCCTTCTCCTTTTCTCTCTTTCCCAAATCTTTGGAATTGGTTGGCCCCTACCGCCTCAGGATGTGGTCTATCCCTTAGGAAATAACTGGGGGAACTTTCAGGATTACGGGAGTGGCTCTTATTTCCATAATGGAATTGACCCGATAACCGTTGGACAGCATAATAGACCAGTGATTGCGGTCGCAAAGGGTTGGGTAAAGGCATGGTTGACAATCCAGGCAGAATTCCACTGGCGATTGGCAATCTGCGACTCTAACTTAAACTATACCGGAAGGGCACCAGGCTGGCTCTATGCTCATATTGACCCAAACCGTTATCATAAACAGGAGGGTGATTCGGTTTTACCCGGTGATACTATCGGCTATTTAGTTTATTGGCCGGTCTCTGGCTTTGACCATGTCCATTTTGCCAGAATTTCTGATACCGGAAGGTTATGGCGGAGGGCAAATCCATCTCAACCTACTTGGTGGTTTATCCAGAATCCCTTAACTATCATTCAACCGAATACCGATACCATAAAACCAACCTTTGAGATGGCACGACCGAGTCTTGGTCATCGGTTTGCCTTCTGTCGGAATAATTCTTCAACCTATTTTAATGACATTAATAATCTTAATGGCGATATTGATATAATTGCTAAAATTTATGATAAGACCGGTTTCACAACCGGAAATTCCACCTGGGATAAATTGGCACCTTACAAGATAAAATATTCAATAAGGGGTCGTTACGCATCAGTCCCGGAGACACTCTCTTTAATATTTAAGTATAGACTTCCACCATCAGGGAGTAATGAAATAAATGCTGTTTATAAGGACGATGCAACCTGCAATAGCCGTGGCGATTACGATAATCGGGATTATTTTTTCATTGTGACCAATACCGATGGCGATTCGGTGATTGAGATGGCAGATACATCAGGCAAATGGCGAACCCAAAACTTTCCTGATGATTATTATTGGGTGAAGGTGATTGCGGAAGATGTTGTGGGAAATTGGGCAGCGGAAAGTATGCTGGTGAGAACGAATAACGGAATTCCGATAAGGGATGTCGGCGTGACAAAGATTATATCACCAGCCGGTTCAGTTGATTCCGGAGCAATGATTACCCCAGCCTGCTCGGTTTATAACTATGGGACATTTACCGAGGATTATTCGGTCCGGATGAAGATTGGTAGTTTCTATAATAGGGCAGTCTCGGTCTCTGGTCATACGCCTGGCACTTATTATTATGTTACCTTTCCAACCTGGAATGCCTCAGAGATTGGAACCCATTCGGTTTCCTGTTCTACGGAACTTGCCGGGGATATGGATAGAACAAATGATAGAAGGACAGGTTCGGTTGAGGTAAGAAGAGCGGTGATTAGAGATGTTGGCTGTGTAAAGATTATATCACCAACCGCTACAATTGATTCAGGGACCACAGTGACCCCTGCCTGTTCGGTCTATAATTATGGGACGACAACCGAGAGTTATTCAGTCC
>JBBIHO010000193.1:0-3283 GCA_037446935.1 Caldifarciminota bacterium
CGGCATTTTGAGAAAAGAATCCCCTCTATAAATATAGAGTAAAAAATTGGGCAAAGTGTTTCCAGCATCTTAAATCAAATCTCTTTAATTTTTGCGCTCGCTTTGCTCCCGCACGTTGTGAGTGGCACAAATTTTGCTTTTATCTTGGGAGGCGTTGAATTATTTTGGCCAAATATCAGGCATTTCAAGTCTTTAAGATTTTCAAAAGTTTCAATAAATCACCAGAATATCGCTTCTCTTCTCCTTCTTGAATAATCTTTATCTCATTACCCTTAAGGCTCACCTTTGTGATGCCCTTTCGCTTCGCATAGATTCTAACCCGGGCAATTAAAAATAGATTCTCCATAATCTCCGGATAAGTCCCAAAACGGTCCCTTATCTCCTCCTTCAATTTCTCTATCTCCTCTTCACTCTCCGCCAGAAGGATCTTTTTATAGACCGCCACCCGAAGATGAGAATCAGGAATAAATCCTTCTGGGATATAAGAAGGAATATCTAATTGGAGTTCTGGTTCCGGAGTTATTCTTTCTCCTTTCAATCTTTTGACTGCTTCTCTTAAAAGTTGGCAGTAGAGATTAAAACCGACACGGGAGATATGTCCGTGCTGTTCGGTGCCTAAAATATTGCCGATGCCTCTTATCTCCATATCTTTCAGTGCTAACTGAAAACCACTTCCCAACTGGGAATAGGTGACGATAGCAGCAATTCTCCTCTTCGCCTCGGCGGTGAGTTCCTCTTTATCGGGCAAAATAAAGAGGCAGTATCCCTGACGGTCACTCCTGCCAACCCGACCACGCAGTTGATGTAAATCGGCTAAACCGAAATTTTGTGCCTCATCAACAATTATTGTATTCACATTGGGCATATCAATTCCCGATTCTATGATGGCGGTAGAGAGTAAGAGGTCATATCGCTTATTTAAGAAGTCTATGTATACCCTTGATAATCTCTCCTCACTCATCTTCGCATGGGCAACCCCAATCTTTATCTCCGGGCATATCCTTTTCAGTTTCTCTTCTACTTTATAGATGCCCTGAATCCGATTGTGGATGAAGAATACTTGGCCACCAGCAGAGACCTCCCGCATTATCGCCTCCCTTATCTTCGCCTCATCCCAGATTGAGACCATCGTGATTATCTCCTTTCTACCCAAGGGCGGGGTATTGATGAGAGATATATCCTTGATTCCGGTGAGGCTCATATATAATGTGCGGGGAATCGGGGTAGCGGTGAGACTTAGGCAATCAATATTCTCTTTTATCCTCTTAATCTTCTCCTTCTGTCTCACCCCAAATCGCTGTTCCTCGTCAATTATCAGAAGTCCCAAATCCTTAAATGAGACCTTATTTGAGAGTAGAAGGTGGGTCCCAATCACAATGTCAACCTTTCCCTCCGCAATCTCCCGAATTATCCTCTCTTTCTCCTCCCTTCTTAAAAGACGGGAGAGCATCTCCACCTTTACCGGGAATCTCTTTAGCCGCGCGCAGAAATTGTTGTAATGCTGAAGGCAGAGGATTGTCGTTGGGGCTAAGAGGGCGACCTGCTTAAAATCACAGACCGCCTTGAACGCAGCTCTTAATGCGAGTTCCGTTTTACCATATCCGACATCACCGCAGATTAGTCTATCCATTGGTCTTTCGCTTTCCATATCTTCTTTTATCTCCTTTAATGCCTTTAATTGGTCAGGCGTCTCCGCATAAGGAAAGGAGGATTCCAATTCCATCTGCCAATCGGTATCGCCCGAGAAGGCGAAGCCCTTTGTAATCTCACGGCGGGCATAAAGATTTAAGAGTTCTTTAGCAAAGAGCAAACAGTGAATTTCGGTCTCATTCTTTGCCTGCGCCCAATCCCTTCTGCCAATTCGGTCAATCTTCGGAGGAGTCTCTTCACTACTGATATAGCGATCAATCAATCCTAAACTCTCAACCGGCAGATAGAGTTTGTCGTCACCGGCATAATTTATGACTAAATAGTCCTTTTCAATATTGTCAAAGGTAAATCTTTTTACCCCGGCAAATCTCCCAACGCCGTAATCAAGGTGGACGACATAGTCCCCCTTTTTCAAGGCAAGGAGTTCATCAACCGGCAGTCCACGAAATCTCCTTTTCGGCGGGCGAATCTTTGGTTGCCCGTAAATCTCCTTTTCGGTTAAAAGGGAAACCCGAGTATTGAGCAGAAGGAATCCACCACTCAAATTACCGGATAAATAAATTGGTAGACTGCCCAAGATCCTTTCTAATCTCTCCTGTAAATATTCCGGAACCACAATGTAGTATTGGTAATCTCCTCTTGCAATCTCGCTCTTTAAGAGCGAGAAATTGCCGAGATAGATGTTGGGAAAACTGATGGGGAGATTATATGGAAAAGATTCTTCGGCAGGGAGAGGGAATTGCCGACTAACGGAAATTCCCTCATCCTCCACTAAAAAGACGGCATCCCTTCTTAGAAGGGAGAGAATGGGGGTTCCTTCTGAGGTATTGGGCTGCGGCAGAAAGAGTTCAAACTCTTCCAATTCCTTTAATGAGCGTTGGGTTTGCGGGTCAAAGAGGCGTAAGGAGACGATTTCGTCACCAAAGAATTCAACCCTTAAAGGAAATTGTTCGGTCGCGGGAAAGAAATCAATGATTGCGCCACGCCGGGCAAACTCTCCCTCTGCGGTGACAAAATCGGTGAGATAATAACCGGCGGTAGATAAGTAATTTATCAGTTGCTCATAAGATAATCTTCTTCCCTTCTCAAGGATTATAAGAAAATCTTTCAAAGCCGGAATTTTGTAATCTAAGTCCAAAGGACTTAAAAGGAGGATTGTATCCTCTGGGAGATTTAAGAGTCTTCTTAAAACCGAAGGAGTTGGTTGGAAGAGGATTGTCCTTTCGCATCTTAAGGCGGTTAAATCAGAGTAAAGTGTCTCTAACCCAGTTCTACTGATGAAGATTACCGGAAGTTTAAGATATTTATTAAGGGCGAGGAGGAAGAATGCCTTGGCGGAGTTGGGGAGGAAGGAGATTCTCAAATGGGGATGAGAAGAAAAGAAGGTTATAAGATTTTGGAATTCCTCCGAGTTAGAGAATAATTCAATGATTTGCACCCCACCAGAATTCTCTAAGGATTTGTGGAAAATTGCTTTGGAAAACATTTCCGGAATTAGCGGGGAGGTTTATGGGAAATGAACCATAAAGGAGGGGTATAATTACACCCCACCTTTAGAGACTACTTCTTTTTCGGCGATTTCTTCGTCGCCTTCTTCTCACTTCGCTTCATGCAAGCCATTAGCCCTCCTATT
>JBBIHO010000194.1:0-894 GCA_037446935.1 Caldifarciminota bacterium
ATATATACCGATCACCTTAAAGGAAGAAAAGGCAGTAAGCTCCACAACGGTAAGCATTAGCCCAATCTTTGCGGGAAGGGTTAAAGATATTGACTTAATAAACTTTACCCGCCAGTTTGTTACCCTACATCGTGCTGGCCTACCAATGCTCTCCACGATCGGTGCCTTACAGGCACAAACCAGAAACCGCACCCTCGCAAGAGCCTTAGATGCCATTCGTAAGGATTTAATGGGTGGTGCCTCCCTCTCCCAAGCAATGAGCAGACATCCCCGGATATTCTCCGACTTATATGTCAACTCTGTCTGGGCAGGAGAGACCGGTGGTGTCCTTGATGAGATACTCTCCCGTTTAGCCGACCTCTTAGAACACGAAAGAAAACTAAAGAGTGATGTGCGGAGTGCCCTCCGTTATCCCATAATCTTAATAGTCGGTTTTGTTATCGCCGTTATCGTCCTTACCACCTTCGTCCTTCCCAAATTCATTATGCTCTTAACCGGTATGGGGACAAATATCCCGACACCAACCCGTATCCTCATCGCAGTTACTAACTTCGCGCAAAGGTTTTGGTTCTTAGGTCTTTTAATCCTCATAATCCTCGGTGTCCTATTCTATCTATTCACCCGGAGTAAAGAAGGGAGATTATGGTGGGATAAAACAAAACTGCGCATCCCAATCTTCGGCAAAATAATATTTAATATGACGATGTCCCGTTTCGCCCGGATGTTTGAAACCTTAGACCGGACCGGACTTCCGATTCTCCGGAGTCTCGCCTTAGTTTCCAAAACGACCGGGAATGCCTATATGTCTGCCCACATTGACAATATCGCAGAAAGTGTTCGTCGGGGAAGAGGTATCTCCACCCCGATGCGCGAATCCGGTGTCTTTCCGCCGAT
>JBBIHO010000194.1:972-1198 GCA_037446935.1 Caldifarciminota bacterium
TACTACGATAGTGAAGTAGAATATGCGGTAAAGAACTTAACCGGAATGATTGAACCAATCCTCATTCTCTTTATGGGTGTGGCGGTGGTCTTCTTAATCATCGCCGTAATTATGCCCTATATGGCAATTCTCACCAGTTTCGGTCAGCGCGGCGGTTTATAAGTCAGATATCCAAATTCTCTACATACCTCGCATTCTGCTCAATAAACTCCCTTCTTGCCTCCAC
>JBBIHO010000194.1:1228-3258 GCA_037446935.1 Caldifarciminota bacterium
ATCCGCTTCTGCCGCATCCTCCAATGTCACCTTCTTAAATACCCTTCGCTCCGGGTCAAGGGTTGTCTCCCATAATTGTTGAGGATTCATCTCACCCAGACCTTTATAACGTTGGATTTCAAACTTCTGGTCTTTTATCTTCTTTAAGAATTTCTCCTTCTCCTCCTCGGTATAAAAATAGTGCTCCTCTTTACCAACCTTAATCCGATAAAGGGGTGGCATTGCAATATAGATATAACCCAATTCAATAAGAGGCCGCATAAACCGGAAGAAGAAGGTTAAAAGGAGAGTCTTTATATGACTACCGTCAACATCCGCATCCGCCATAATCACTATCTTTTTATATCGCACCCTTTCCGGCGCGAAGTCATCTTCACCAATTCCGGCGCCGATTGCCGAGACAATCGTCCTTATCTCCTCATTGAGGAGCGTCTTATTAAGACCCGATTTCTCAACATTTAAGATCTTTCCCCTTAAAGGTAGGACCGCCTGAAATCTCCTATCCCTGGCTTGCTTCGTTGAACCACCCGCGGACTCTCCTTCTACGATATAAATCTCTGCCTCATCCGGATTATCGGTTGCACAATCGGCTAACTTTCCGGGGAGGGTATCCGATTCTAAAAGACTCCGCCGTCTTGCCAATTCCCGTGCCTTCTTTGCCGCCTCCCGTGATTTTGCCGCCTGAATCACCTTTCCCATAATCACATTGGCAATGCGCGGATTCTCTTCTAAGAAGGCGGATAATTTCTCTTGCAAGGCAAATTCCACAATACTCTTCACCTCACTATTCCCCAACCTAGTCTTCGTCTGCCCTTCAAACTGTGGGTTAGGAATCTTTACTGAAATTATTCCTGTCAGCCCCTCCCTTGTATCCTCGCCAATAATCTCCAGGTCATCTTTCAAGAGATTATTCTTTTTGGCATATTCGCTTAAAGTCCGGGTGAGACCCGCCTTGAAACCGGAAAGGTGGGTTCCGCCCTCATGGGTATTTATCGTGTTGGCAAAGGAAAAGATATTCTCCAAGAAAGAATCATTATATTGGAATGCCGCTTCCACCTCCAATCCATTCTTTACCTCCTTAAAATAGAATGGCTTATGCAGTATCTGCCTCCCCTCATCAAGAAACTTCAAGAAGTCAATTAAACCACCCGGAAAGTGAAAATTCTCTTCCTTGCCCGTCCTCTCATCCTTGAGGGTTATTTTAAGATTCGGAACCAAATATGCTAACTCCCTTAATCGCAGAGCCACCAAATCATATTCCATATCAATCTTCTTAAAAATCTTTTTGTCTGGTTTGAAGACAATCTTTGTCCCTACCTTCTGCGTCTTACCCTTCACCAAAAGCGGTGTCTTCGGCTCACCCCTTTCATAACGCTGATAGTAAATCCTTCCATCCCGATAGACATACGCCTCTAAATATTCCGCAAGGGCATTGACCACTGAGACCCCAACCCCGTGCAGACCACCGGAGAGGGGATAGACCTTTCCTTCAAACTTTGCTCCGGTATGAAGCATCGTCATCACCACTTCTAATGCTGGCTTCTTCTCCGTCGGATGGATATCAACCGGAATTCCCCTTCCGTTGTCTTCAACCGAAATTGAATTATCCTTATGCAGAATGACCGAAATCTTCGTGCAGAAATTTGCCAGGGCCTCATCTACTGCATTATCCACAACCTCTTGCAAGAGATGATGGAGACCCCTTGTTCCCACATCCCCGATATACATCGCCGGTCGCCGTCTAACCGCCTCTAAACCCTTTAGGATGTGAATCTTCTTTGCATCATAAACTTCTGCCATTAGCCAATTTTATAAAAAATTAAAAAAAAGTCAACCCTCCTTCTTCATTAAGAAACTGTCCCATAAGCAAAATTCGTGCCAAAAGGCAAAAATTAAAGAGATTGGACTTAAGATTTTTGGAAACATTTTGCCCAATTTTTTACTCTATATTTATAGAGGGGAATCATTTTCTCAGATTGCCGTGGGGGGAGGGGTATCCCCTCACCAGTCAAAAGAAAGATTTTTATAAA
>JBBIHO010000195.1:0-3253 GCA_037446935.1 Caldifarciminota bacterium
AGTTGTGAACGGCAGGAATCAAATTTCCCTTCGCTGAGGAGAATTCTTCCACGGGAGAGCATCCTTAGACTTTTATCGCTGACCGCCTCGGTTTCTTTTCTTGCTTTTTGGTAATCGCCTATTTTATAGGCACATTCCGCGGTCATAATTCGGGCATAATCTTTGATGCGATTGTCGTTAGAGAAGAAGACCGCCCTTTGATATTCGGTGATTGCCAATAAATAATCTTCCCCTTTGTATAGGAAGTCGGCAAAGGTGAGGTCAAAAGGTTCGCCGGTGAAGATTGACCGCAGGGTATCAACTTCTATCTTCCAGATTTCAAAGGGTAGGGAGATTTTGCGGTTGGCGGTTAGCGGTAAGGAGTTAGGAAATAAGAGATGCCTTTCCGGCGGGTCATAAATTCTATTACCCAAATCGGTAGATGCATATTCACAGGCAAAGGGATTGCATCTTTCCAGGCGGTCAGCAGCCATTATTAGACCTAAGAGAAGACCCTGTTTGTTTATTGCCTCCTTTGCATAGCGAGAACAGGTCGGCGAGAAGTAACAGATTTGTCTGCCCTGTAAAGGGGAGATAATCTTTTTATAACCGTCTAAAAGGAGATTGGCGGTTAAGTTGAGGGGAGAGTATTGGAAAAAGAGGATGAGGATTATCATTCCGTCGCGATAAGTGGCGTCACCAAACTGGCATCAGGGAGAAAGAGGAGGGAGAAGTGTTTACCGAATTTATTATGGCAATAATTAATTGCTTCATCCAAATTTTTCATTGGCTTCATAAATAAGGAGGAGATGATATTCTCATCCACAGGAACTACGGTTAGCACTTCACTTTTGAGAAAGAGTTCGGCTAATTTTGCTGACTTATGGGCACCGAGGACAAAATTCTTCTCAATCTCCGAAATTACTTCCCTTGGATTGCTTCCCTTTTGCATCACCCTCACAAATTCATCGTCGCCAACCCCGTTTCGGCAGGGCGAGACGAGGATGATTATCCCTCCTTCTTTAACTCCTAACTTGGCATTCTCCAATGCCTTCTGCGATTGATAAAGGTCAACATCATAAGGTGGCTGAACGCAAGCGAGCACAACATCGTATGGCTTTTCAATGGGCAGGCAGAATATCTTTTTGGCATCTTCAATAGATTCGAAAAATGACTCTCGGAGATTACCGAATTTGATATCACGGATTTCTTTCTTTTGGTCAATTAAGACTTGGATAGAAAAGAGAGGGCGGGAAACCATTTTCGCTGCTTCTTCCATATCCAAAGATACAGGATTATCTTTCAAATTTAAGGTCTTCGCTTTTTGGGAAAGGGCGAGTTTATGATTGAGGGTTATCGTTTCATCACCGGCAACTCCCGGGACAAATGTCTTCCGACCACCAGTGAATCCGGCAAAATAATGGGGCTCAACCGAATTTATCGCGATTATCTTGGGGAAACGGAGAAGCGCTTCATTGAATTTGACCGGTGTGCCAAAGGATGTCTTACCAAAAAACTTTAAGGTTGCGTCATCCTTTGCCTGATGGGGAATTATTCTATCCTGATATTGGGTATAATAGGGACCAAATATCTTTTGGTATTCTTCCAATGTTGGCAGACGATGGGAGCCGAGGGCGACTAAAAAATAGGGCTCTTTCTTCTCAATCTCCTTCTCTAAGATGGATAATAATTCTTTTGTTGGGGTGGGGCGGGTATAATCGTTGACGATGATGAGGCAGGAATGGATATCAGACAGAAAATTTCTTACCGCCTCCTGTAATCTTTGGATAACTGGTTGCAAATCCTTTTTTGGTTGGGAAAGATTTCCGGTTAAGGTTTTCAATTGGATACCCTTTTCTAAATTCACCACTTCTAACTTATCGCCATAAGGGATTTTCAGTTCCATAATTATATTATCTATCAAATTAGCGAGGTGTCAAGTGGATTGGTTGACTTGCATCTTCCAATTTTTCGGTTATAATTTGCAGATGATGCCTTTCGTTATTTTATTCCTTTTCCGTTTTAATTACATTCCCTCGGACGGGGGTGAAACCTTTTTTACGGATGCGGTGTCTCCTTTATCTTATATTGTGGAAAAGGGAACCCATTCCCGTCTTTTAACATTTCTTGCCGACTACAAATCCTTTTCTCTTCCTTTGCAATCGGAGAATAAATTTGGCTTTGGGCTTCTTTTATCCCTTCGTTGCCTCGCGAAAAAGGGAATTTACTTCACCACCGGTTATTCCTATTATCCAAAGACAGAGCGGAGTAAGGCTCTGGAATTTCTTCATCTTTCCCTTTCTTACCAAGTTCTAAAAAAACCGGAATTGAATTTTTGGTCTAAATATGGTTTGAACATTAAGAGGTTATCCTTTTTGCCCGGAAATCCTTATTATAGTTATAGGATAAATTCCTTTCATTCTATTGGGAAGGGACTTACCTTGGCTTATGATTTATGGAAATTTAAACCCTATTTGAATATTGGGGTCTCTTTGAGTTATTTAGGAGGAGATTTTATTGAAGATATCAAGCAGAATAAGATATCTTATAGCCGATTTTTCTTTCTGCCAAAATTGGAGTTGGGTTTTATCCTCTACAATTTCTCCTTTGAGTTTGAATATGCGAAAAGTCCTGGTTTTTGTATCGGTCTTCAATTAATTAGATGAGAGATAAATATTCTCTAACAGCGACCTTCTACCTCCGATCTCTTTTCTATTTTCTGGGGTCTATCGCCATCTCTTATGCGTTTGGTATCTTTGGTCCGGGGGAGACCGGTTATAACTTTCTAAAATTGGGGATTGGGGCCCGGCCAGTAGCGATGGGAAGTGCCTTTACCGCGGTCGCCGATGATGGCCATGCAATATTCTGGAATCCCGGCGGCATCGGAATTGATAAATCTTTTGATGGGACACTTATGGTTATGAACCTATTCTCAACCGTTACTTATGGGGCACTGGGAATGAAGGTGCCGATTGGGAAAGGGTTGGGTCTGGGGATTGGCGGTGCCCTCCTTTCGGCAAAGGATGTCCGAAGGGATGAATACGGAAATGAGCAGGGTGAATATTATTTTAATGGTTATCTCTTATCTACGGGCATTGCATTTCGTCCGATCTCTTCTTTATCTTTTGGCTTTTCCTTGAAGGGAGTGGGCAGTCGGCTTGACACCTTTTCTTCCTATTCTCTATCCTTAGATGGTGGTGCAATCTATTCGCCATATAAGAATCTATTCTTGGGAAGTTCGCTCCTTCACTTGGGGACACCGCAGAAGTTTTTT
>JBBIHO010000196.1:0-3245 GCA_037446935.1 Caldifarciminota bacterium
TGCTTTGGCTGAAAGGTCAAGATAATAGAAGTTATTCTTCTTTCCACCGCCTAATAAGAAGTATATCTTACTCACCCCGTCATAGGTAAGTCCACTTCCCACCTTTACCTTTTCAACCGGCAGGGTTGGCTGTTCTGCTGTCTCCCAGGTATTCGTTCCAATATTGTACCGCTGCCATTCGTTATTATTAGAACCGCTTCCCGCATATATATAATTGCCACCATAATTCACATAAGTTGCAAAACCACCCTTTATGCCTTTGGTAAAGTTAGGTTCATTTAAGGCAGACCAGGAGTTTGCTGATGGGTCATATTTATAGAACTCATTGGTGCCACCACCCTTAAAGGCATAGACATAAGTCTCATCATCAACAATATAAGCACCTTTCTTCACCTTCTTATTCCTTTCTCCGGCTGGGATTGAACAAACCGCTGACCAGAGGTCCGATGAAATCTCATATTTCATAAAGTCCCGGGTATTGTTGCCAAGAACTAAATAGAGATTATTGCCGAGACCAGTGATACCGCCACCACCCTTAACCCTCTTGCCACTTGGCTGACCAAAAATCTCTCGCTTCTTCTCCCACCACGGAGGAATGATGCCAATTGAGCGGAAGATTGTGAGACCTTCTAAGTGAGCAAGATAGATATATATCCCCTGGGTATAAATCGCATTTATTTCCTCAGGTGGCGTTTCAAATTTGTAATAGCCACAAAGGATAGGATTAGAAGGACTAGAGATATTAAGAATCCTAAGCCCGCCGAAATCTTCATCCGCGATGTAGGCATAATAACCACTAACGAAGAGATCGGTCACAAAGGTTGGGGGTGCCACGAACCTTCCGCGAAAGATTGGGTCCTCTGGGGCAGAGATATCAAAGATTGAAAGCCCGCCTTCTCCATTAGCAAGGTAGAGGTAATTTCCAGCAATAAAAATCTCACCAGCCGAGCCGGGGTTAGAGGGGTCTTCTGTCGGAACCGCAGAGCGTTTTACCGGATTATTAGGGTCACTAACATCTATCACCCAGAGGCTATCGGGATCACCCCAAAAGAGACCGCTCACATAAGCATAATTACCCGAGACAGAAACCGAGCGAGTATAACCATAATCAAGAAGATGGCAGGAACCCTTTGGGATAGGGTTAGAAGGATTGGAGATATCAAGAATCTGAAGCCCGTCCCATTGAGCAAGATAGGCGAAATTCCCCTCAACATCAACATCGGAGAAATAGCCGGGATATGTGCTCATCCGGGTTGGCGGACGGGTCGTTTTGTTTATCACATAGAAAGAGTCATAACCAACAGCATAGGCATAGGAGTTCCGAATATCAATCCGACGGAGACCATAACGCACTGGATACTTTTCAATACTCTGGGGATTTGCAGGATTTGAGACATCAATCACCTGAAATCCAGAATCGGTAGCGGCATAGGCATTCGGAGTGGCGACGATAACATCCGAGAAGAGATTCCCCATCCCTTCCATCTCATATTCTCCGGCAATGAAGATGCCACCGGTTGGGTCGGTTAAGTCAATAACACCCAGTCCCTCGCCAACGACATAACCATAGGAATTTCTAATCCTGGCATCCCTTGTCTCAACATTAGCAGTGCCAATCCTTTGAGGATTTGAAGGATTTGAGATATCAATAATCTTTAATCCGGCACCCGATGAGAGATAGGCATAGTTATTTAAGACAAAAATCGCAGAACCAGACTCATCAAGACTTCCTATAAGAGAAGGATTTTGCGGGTCTCCCACATCTAAGACGATAAATTCGCGATAGGCGGCGATATAGGCATAATCCCCCACGACATAGACATCACGGAACCAATCGCCGAGGAAAGAACTTAATAATTGGGGGTTGGTAGGGTCGGAGACATCAATAATATAGAGACCATCAGAAGAAGCAAGATAGGCGATGTTATTTCTCACAAAGACCTTTTGGGAATAGATTCCCTCATAAGAACCGACCTCATAAGGTGCGGTTGGGTCTGAGATATTCAAAATCCGCAGACCTCCCCAATCATCAGCGATATAGGCAAGATTATCCTCAACATAGAGGCCATAAGAACTCCCCGGGGTATTATAGCCACCAATCACCTGAGGATTTAGCGGGTCAGAGACATTAACTATCACAAGACCACTATCACCAGATGCCACATAGGCGTAATCATTTCTCACAGAAACATCAAGGCAATTGTAGGCGACATCACAGAAACCTTCTTCGGTTGGGTTTGCTGGTGTAGAGATATTGACTATCCGTAATTGTCCAGGATACTGCGTCACCGCATAAGCATAATCACCCTGAATATCAATACCTTCTCCATACCAGTCTCCACAATGCCCAATCACCGGTGGTCCGAAATCGGAGCAGTCAATAATCAGAAGGTATTCCCAACAGGCATTATAGACCTTCCTATCTTGGACTGAAATACCATCTCCTTCTTCTACCTCACAGTCGGGAAATGTCGCACGCAGAGAAGGATCTTCCGGGGCAGAAATATCTACAATAAATAGACCATCGCCGGCTAAATAGGCATAATCACCGGAAAGTTCAAGGGTAGATACCTCTTCACATTCTTCAAGATATGCCACTTCATAAGGATTAGAAGGCTCAGCGATATTATAGACCCATAATCCTGCGCCACCGATGAAGGCATAATCTCCCCGGACTGCCACATCAAAAATCTCTCCAATCGATGTCTCGCTTATCTTTGTTGGCGGTCTTGTGGTTATATTGATAATGCTCAACCTCTCAAAATCTTCTATCACATAGGCGTAATTACCGGAGACAAAAACTGAAAGGCACTCATCAAGGGGAAGGGAGTCAAGTTTTAAGGGGGAGTTGGGATCTGTAATGTCAACTATCCTTAACCCATAATTGAGGTCAGCAAGATAGGCATAGTTTCCTAAAGTATAGACATCATAGAGCCAAGAAGGGGAGAAGAGAAGAGAACCTTTTGGGATTGGATTCTCTGGGTCTTGGACATCAATTATCTGGAATCGGTTCTCACCGACCGCGTAAAGATAATTCCCACTCTTAAAGATACTACCACACCTTTCTTCCATTCCGGTCTTCACTGTGCTTACCAATCTTATATTCTCTGGGTCTTGCGTATTAAAGATGAGTATACGATTGGGCCAGGAATAGCCACCGGCATAGGAGTAGTCGCCTTCGGTGACAATTGTCGTCAATTCTATATCCTCAATATAGGGATATTCTAACTTTCCGACCATCCGGC
>JBBIHO010000197.1:0-3212 GCA_037446935.1 Caldifarciminota bacterium
TAAATTGGCAATCTTCCGACCGGTAATATCAAATAATTCGCCATCAGGGAAATTTAAGATTTCTTTTGCATGAGTTAGCCAGACGGTATGCCGGTTTGCGCGACCAAGTGAGTCAGGAACGATTTCATTGATGCCGAGTCTTGAGGCATAGAGTTTGGGATGGCGTTGGGAAGAGAAGAGTCCCCAATAAGGCTGGGTTGATTCCCAGGTTTTCCACCAGCCATCAAACGCCTCAAAGTAGCAGAATTTGAGAGTATCGGCAAGGAGACCTTCTAAGGTAGTGAAGAATTCATTTTGGAATTCTTCATTTGCCCATACCCGCTGGGGTGCGCTATCACTATTTGTTGGCCAGCCTGCCTCCTTCACCCTCACTTCTAAACTATCACCAGCCAGAACCGCGATGCTTTCATATTGGGCTTTCACCCAATAGGCACCGAGGATTGGGTCGTATATTCCATTATCGGTTGGATTGATGATGGGAAAGAGAAAGTCGCAGTTCCGCAATAACCAATCTTGATAGCCAGGTTGGTAATACATAATCCAGTGTTCAGAAGTGGTGACTGGCTTCCCGGTTGCCATCCGCAAGGTATCCATTGCCCATTTTAGATAATTTGTGTCACCTCCATTGAAAAGAAACTCGTTGCCAACACAAATCGCATCGGCAAAATGGTGGGAGGCAATCGCCCATTCAATACCCTGACGATTGGCTATCGTATCAATCCTGTCAATCCAAACCCCCATAATCACACTGTCAAATCCCAACCTCTTGGCAAAACGGGGAACTCGGTGAAGGGAATCTAAGGTGCCATAAGTGACGATACCAACAAAATTATAATGTAAGAGACATCTCAGGTCATTCCAGACCAGACTGCTTTCTGCCTCTTGTCTTGGTTGCCAACTATCCGAAGGGGAATAACAGACCCAGCGAGGAATTAGCAACTTGGCGCCGTTCTCCGAAAAAAGCGGATTGGTGAATGAATTTAAGAGAAGGAGCAAAGAGAATAAAAATCCATCCTGCCAAGGACATTTCATCGGAAAGCGATTCCTTTTCTCAATAATTAGATATTTTATCATATTTCATCCCATGTGTCAATAATTAATCTGGAGTAAAGTTTTTAGGAACCGTCTTCTCTCTGCCGTTTGCCGTTCCCGGTTTTAATACTCGCGGATGTAGGTTCTCTCCCTGATTTTTGCAAGATACTCTTCCAATCTCTCAGAAATCTTCTTCTCCGTTAAAAAGTTTCTGATACCTTCCTGCATCTCCTCAAAAGATAGTATCTTCTCTTCCTCCTTTTCTAAGATTTTTATGAGATGGATGGCAGTCACAGTATCACCTCCCACTATATTAGTTGAAATGATTGGCTCTGAGATTTCACCGGCTTCCAATTTTTCCGCAACCTCCCGAAAAGGCGAAAAGAGTTGGGGGATAAAAAACTCACCGATATAACCACCTCTATCCTTTGTCTCCGGGTCCTGGGAATAGAGTTGCGCGAGGGAATCAAACCTCTCACCCGCTAAGATTCTATCTCGCAATCGGTTGGCAAACCTCTTCTCCCTTTGAATATCCTCTTCGGTTATCTTAACCTTGAGCAGGATATGTCGCGCTTCTATTCTATCACCTTTCTTTTTTTCGCACTTCAATATCTGGTAACCGAGTGGGGTTCGTATGGGTTGAGAAATCTCCCCTTCTTTTAGGGAGAATAGATATCTTTCAATATCTGGTAAAAGGGTTCCCTTTTTCAAATTTCCCAGATAGCCGCCCAAATTCTTTGTCTTCTCATCTTCGGAGAATGACTTTGCCACCTCTTCAAAATCGGCGCCCCGCAATAAGATATCGTATATCTCAGAGATTCTCTTTTGTGCCGCTTTTTCTTTCTCGGCACTTGGGGCGGGAATGAGAGATATGTGGGCAAGCGAGACCTTTCCGGGGCGGTAGGCAATTGAATCCCGATTATCCTCGTAGAATTTCTTCACCTCCAATGGTGAGACAAAGACTGAAAGGAGCCCCTTCTTCTGGAGTAGTTTTTGACCGAGCATCTTCTTCCTTATCTCCTCATAATACCGATTCCGCAATTCCTTTTGGGTCAACCCCTCTCTTTTTAGTGCCTCTTGGAACTCCTCATCAGTTGCGAAACGGGATAATAGAGCATTCCAAGCCCTTGCCAATTCTGGTTCTACATCCGAACGCGAGACGGTAATTGTCTCCCGCTCGGTCTCCAGGAGAATCAACTTCTCATTGACTAAACTCTTTAATGCCTCTTTTCTTAACAGACTTTCCGGGAGGAATTCTTGCTCCTGAATCGTCTTTAGGAAGTGGAGAACAGCATCTAATTCCGAGGCGAAGATTATCTCTTCGCCGACGACCGCGACAATCCTTTCCGCAACGCTTGTGGCGAGAAGATGCGAAAAGAAAAGAAGACTTAATAAGAGAGATGGTAAGAGATGGTTAATATTTGGGTTCACCACCAATAGATTATTTTTTTTGTTGGAAGTAGACCTCTGGACGCAATTCAACCTTCGTCTTTGCCTTTAAGGAAGCGATGAGGTTATCAAGGAACTCCCGACTTTTGCGATATTTAATCACATTATTTATATACTCCTCTATCTCCTTAAAGGATATATCCTTTTTCACCTTCTTCTTATCCACCAGTTTCACAATCTGATAGCCTTCTTGGGTCTTTATCACTTCGGAAACCTGTCCCGGTTCTAAGGAGAATATCTTCTCTTCTAAGTTGGGGTCATTGAGAGAGCCGCGGGGCAGATAATTTGTCTCCTCTCCCGGTTTGAGAAATATGTCTTTGGAGAATTCACTTGCCAGAGATTTGAAATCCTTGCCCGCTCTAATCGCCTGCAATAGAGAATTTGCCAGGTTCTCATCCGCAACAACAATCCTCATAAATTTCACCTCGTGGAGAAATTCTTCCTTATGGTTGTTGAAGTAAGTGAGGGCTTCTGCCTGGGAGACGGAGATTTTTCCCACTTCCTCTTCAATGAACTCCTGCACTAAAAAATCTTTCATAAATTGTTCCAGACGGGCTTTTACATCTTCCTTCTTATCAAATCCCCTTCGCTTTGCTTCCTGGTAGATGAGTTCGGAACTGACCCATTTCTCTAAGATTGCTGGAAGATTCTCTTCTTTCAATTCTACCCCTGCTGGAAGCTGGGCATCTAATATCTTGCGGGTGAGATAAGAATTACCAACCCGAGCGATA
>JBBIHO010000198.1:0-3176 GCA_037446935.1 Caldifarciminota bacterium
AACAACCATAGACTGGGTTTTGGACTAAACCAATCTCTATGACTAACAACATTAGCCTATCACTTAATATAAGCGACTCCTCTTCTCCAGATAGGAGAAGAGCGCCTTATCAAAGGTAGTATCCGTCGTCACGAGATTATAATCAATATTCACCGAGGCGAGCCTTTGCTTGAAATCTTTAATAAACCCTTCCAATAGATTCTTATATTCCCTTTTCACTAACCGCGCATCAAGGGCCATCTCCTTCCCGGTCTCCAAATCCTTAAAGATTAAGGGCTGAGAAAAGAGAAACTCCCTTTCCGCCTTATCTAAGATTTGGAAGACCAGGACCTCATGCTTCTTATAACGAAAGAGCTGGATAGACTTTAAGACCTTCTCTTTATCATCAAATAAGTCAGAGAGGATAATTATTAAGCCCCTTCTCTTTATCCGCTGGCTCAATTGAGTGAATGTCTCCGAAAGATTTGTCTCTCCTTCCGGTTTTGTCCTGTCAATTACCGAGAGGATATTATAGAGATGGGAACTGGACTCGCGCGGTGGGATAAAACTCTCAATCTTCGTCGTAAAGGTGATAAGCCCGACCGAATCCCTCTGTTTTAATAGTAAATAAGCGAGGCTTGCCGCCAGATACGAGGCATATTCAAATTTTGAGAGAAGATTAGAAGAGTAGGACATTGAACCTGATGCATCAAGCAAAATGTAGGCACGCAGATTTGTCTCCGCCTCATACTCCCGCACATAAAACCTATCTAATCTACTGAATACCTTCCAATCAATTCGCTTCAAGTCATCACCTAAGATATAAGGTCGGTATTCCGAAAATTCTACCGAAAACCCCTTAAATGGACTCCGATGCAAACCGCTCAAAAATCCCTCACAGACCAACCTCGCCTTCAAGTCAAGCCCTTTAATCTTGGCGATGACCTCTGGCAAAAGATAGCGCCGGTAACTCTCTTCTTTCATCTAAGATTATAACCCCAAAATGGTCAGATGGTCAAGGGCTTGACATTAGCGAATTTTTACAGGATAATTCTTGATGTTAAACATAGGAGGAGAAATGATGAGAAAGGTTATCCTTCTATCCCTTTTTTGTTTATTCTCTTCTTTCCCTTTTCCTTCGTCAAAACTCCACTATCACCTTGTGAAGATAACCCCGATTCCAAAAGGGCGAATCCCGGAATTAGAGGAGATCGGTGCAATAATCAATGGCCCTTTTGAGAATAGTCTTCTTTTAGAAATCCCGACTGGAAGAGAGGAAGAGTTAACCCGGATGGGTTTATCTTATGAGATTTTAATCTCCGATGTCACCTCTTTTTATGAGAAGAATTTTTTAGATGCCCGTTATCATACCTACCAGGAATTCTTAGATACCCTGCGGATAATCGCTACTAATAATCCTAATATCTGTAAGTTGGAGACCTTAGGATATTCTGCTGGCGGACGGGTTTTGGTGGTCTTAAAGATTACCGACAATCCAAACACCGATGAGGCAGATGAGCCGGAAATCTTATTTGATGGTTGCACGCACGGTGATGAGAAGATAACAGCGGAGGTGCTTTTTAATTTCATTTTAAGACTGGTGCGAAATTATGGGGTTGACCCACAAATCACCCATCTTGTGAATACCCGGGAATTCTGGGTATCACCGGTTGTGAATCCTGATGGACATATCTCATCTACCCGGGGAAATGCTAATGGTGTTGATTTGAATCGCGATTACGGTTATGTCTGGGATGCGGCTGGCGGTAGCCCAGGCGCCTTCTCCCAGCCTGAGACAAGGGCTTTTCGGAGTCTCGCTGCCAGAAATTCCTTTTATCACTGGGGTTCTTATCACGGGGGGACTCTATTCATCTCCGCACCCTGGAGTTATTCACCATTCCAACCCCGCGATTCTCTAAATCTTAAAACTTTAGGACTTGGTTATCGGAGTTATACGAATTATCCTTATGCCCAGGGTTATCACGGTATGTATGAAATTCACGGTTCCTCCAAAGACTGTGCCTACGGTTCCTTCGGGGCAATGTCCTGGACGGTTGAGATATGTATCTTAAAGACCCCACCAGCAGATTCCATTGAGCCAATCTCCAACCGAGAAATCCCTGCTATGCTCTACATGGCGCGGATGGGAAAGAGGGGAATTGAAGGGATTGTGTCCGATTCTATAACCGGTTTGCCTCTTAAGGCGCTGATTTCAGTTTTGCCTACTGACTGGATTGCTTACACTGACTCCGGCGGTAATTATCACCGCTTCCTAAATCCTGGGACATATTCCTTACGCATCTCATCCCCAGGCTATCGGACAAAGGTAATCTCTAACATAAATGTCCCTTCTGATACAGTGGTGGTTGTGAATGTTCAATTATCTCCAGATACTGGCTTTCCAATCAGTGGATTTATGGTTCCCTCCTGTCGGTTGAAGGATGGTAATGTGATTCCTTCTTTTACCAATCTATCCTTAGAGAGGCGAGATGCCCGAAGATTGTCAATTGGGGTCGCGGGCTGGACAGTGATTGATATGGGAACAATCATTACCAATGGTCCAGGTAATGACTTCACCGTCTATGAGGATGACACCGACCCCGAGGGTTATCGGGTTGAGGTCGCAAATGATTGGAATGGTCCTTTCACTGCCATTGGCTCCGATACCGGAACCGCTGGTTTTGATTTGACGCGGGGTGGTATCTCTTCCTGTCGTTATATAAAGATTATTGACGACGGCGATGGCACAAATAATCCAACCGCTGGATTTGATATAGATGCGATTGAAGCGACTCTCGCTAACCTCCCTTCCCTTGGTCTTCTCTCCGTAACACTCTCCGACTCACCGCCGCATGGAAACGGAAATGGTCGCTTTGACCCCGGAGAGAGGGTATCTTTAACCCTGCGGGTAAAGAATTTTGGTCGGGCAAGTGCTGATTCCATTTATGGAGTGCTTAAAGAGGGTGACCCTTATATTGAAGTCTTAGACTCAACAGGCTTCTTTGGCAATATCCCACCAGGGGAAGAGAGAACGAATCTTGACAGTCTAATCTGTTCCGCGCAGCCTAATACCCCCCGTGGCAGGCGGGTTCGCTTCATCCTCAAATTCTATGGCGCAAACTATAATGATAGTGTGGACTTCTCCTTGACGGTTGGCGAGATTGTCTCTACCGACCCAATCCCGGATAATATCTTCT
>JBBIHO010000199.1:0-2747 GCA_037446935.1 Caldifarciminota bacterium
TTGCGGAGTGGATTTTAGCAAATCCTTACATTCCTTCTTTCTCTGCCAGAATTATTGAAAAGGTCTCAGGCTGGCAGAGTGCGGAGACAGTAGGAATAATAACGCCTGCACCGAGCGATTGACTTTTGTCCCTGCCCGTCTACGAGACCCGTATTTTTGTCTGAGGGTGTCGTTAATGGTTTGGTAATAAAGGCCTTCCGACGCTACCGTTAGACGATTTTTTCCCTCTCCGACTCTCTACGGGGCGGACCGTAAGCCGGATTCTGTTTTAGCGGTCATTTATCTAAGCGGCCAACCCGGAAGTGAAGCGAGGGGGCAATCCTCTCCTTCCTGTTCGGCCTTGCTTGCGGTGGGGTTTACCCATCCAGTGGTTTCCCTCCTGGATGGTGCGCTCTTACCGCACCTTTTCACCCTTACCCAGCACTCAATTTTAATGAGCGCCGGGCGGTATCGTTTCTGTGGCACTTTCCGTCCCCTTTGGGTTGCCCCAAAAGAGCCCTGCTTTGCAGCAGGCACCGCTTGCCCAAAAGTCCGGACTTTCCTCCCGGAATCTACTTTATTAGATTCCGAGCGACCGCCCGTCCGCCCCTAATATTTTATAATGAAAGTAGATATTTGTAAATGGTAAATACTTACTCCTTCACCCTTAGTTCCAAAGCCGGTCTTTTATCAACCAATCCTCTTCGGTAGAAATAGAGTGAAGGTTGAACCCTTTCCGACCTCACTTTTAACTTCTATCTTTCCTTGATGCAAATCAATAATCCGCTTCACAATTGAAAGTCCGAGACCGATACCTCCGGTCTTCTTATCAATCACATAAGATTGTTCAAAGATTTTCTCCAATTCCTCTTTGGGAATTCCGACCCCGGTATCCGAAAAGGATACCTCAACATAAGAAAGACTTTCAGTTAATTTAATCTCAATCTTACCCCTTTCGGCTGGACGCCGTTCTGCGAAAGCGGTATATCTTATGGCATTATCCAACAGAGAGTGAAATGCCTGTCTTAAGAGATAAGGGTCACCCTTTATAAAAATGTCGCCTTTTGGGAGGGATAGTCTTGCCTGCAATCTCTTTCTCTTTAAGGAATGGGAAAAAAGGCTCATCACTTCTTTTAATACCTTTTTAAGATTAATATCGGCAAGATTCAAAACGGGAAAGGTTTTCTCTAAGTGGGAGAGGGAAATCAAATCCTCTGCGATATTGGCGAGACGCTCGGTATGCATATCAATTAGGGAAAGGGATTGACGATTCTTGCCCCGCATCTTTGCCCGGAGGGTTTCCACCAATCCCTTTATGGCGGTGAGGGGTGTCTTTATTTCATAGGCAACCGCGGCGCCAAATTCCTGCTTCATCCTTTCCCACTTTTTCCTCTCGGTAATATTTCTCAAGACACAGGCAACCCGAATTCCCTTTTTTTCTAAGGGGAAGACCTTACCGGTTGCGGAATAGAAGTCACCATTCAATTCAATTTCAAAACCTTCTATTTCTCCCTTTTGCATCACTGCATCAATAAATTTCTCAACCCGGACATCCTTTATAAACAAAGATAGGGAAGCCCGCGAAAGGAGAGATGATTCGTCAACCCGGCATAACTGCAAAAAACGGGAATTGGCAAAGAGAAATCGTCGGTTCTCATCTAAGATGAAGGAGGGGTCCTTTATTAGGGAGACCAAGATTTGAAGGTTCTGCTCCTTATCTTTAAGCCTTTCTATTATCTCATCCTTCTTTCCTTCCTTTTCCCAGGCGATGCGGGCAATTTCTCCAATCTCTTCTGGTGTGCCAATAAACTTCTGCCATGCCTCTCGCTCCCCCCGGAAAGAGAATATAAACTCTTTGGCGGGTTTACCCGAAAGAGAAAAGAAGAGGAAGGCAGAGATGATTGAGATTAAAAGAAAGAGAAGGAGATAAGAGATATAAGGAGGACTCTTAAAAACGAAAGGTCGGGCAACTTCTAACTGTCCGGAGAAATTTCTCAAATTTAGCGGAATCGTGATTACGAACCATTTCCTCTCATCAGGAGGGAAATTTTTAATCGCAAAGGTGTTTTTAGATAGGGGTTGGGGTTTGAGGGTTATTTTTAAGTCATCATTTGCCAGTTGCGCCACTAAATCTAAAAGATCCTCCCGGGGATTTTTCGCTTCTGCGATTAAGAGGTTATCCCGAATGATAAATGCCTGAGAGATTATCTCTTCCCTTAGAGAAATCTTTATCCGGCGATTATAGGTGATGGTATAGATTGTGAAGAAGAGAAAGAAGAGAAGGATGCTGGTGAGGGCGAAGAATGCGAATGCCTCTTTACGCGTCATAGATTTCCCCTAAGTCCTTAGGGGATTTGAAAATCGGTCGCTTCGCTTCCGCACGCTGTGAACGGTGTGGCACTTAACTTTTGGTTTATTGCTTTTCAGTGACCGCCCTCTTCCCTGGTTTTTTCTTTACGACCTCCCCCTTATATCTAATGCCTTTTCCAAGGTAGGAGTCTGGCGGTCTTATTCCCCTTATCCGGGCGGCAGTCTCACCGACCAGTTGTTTATCACAACCCTTCACAATGATTTCAGTGATTTGGGTCTTTGGGTCATCAGGATTCGGGACGGTTGCGGTATCTATGGTTATACCGGCTGGTGCGGTAAAATTTACCGGATGGGAGAAACCGCAGAAGATCTGGATTCCTTCCTTTGTCTTCTGGACCCGATAACCCATCCCCCGAAGTTCTAAGACCTTTTCATACCCTTTGGTCACACCGATAAGC
>JBBIHO010000199.1:2758-3159 GCA_037446935.1 Caldifarciminota bacterium
TCATAATTAACCCGCGCATAAGCCCGACAAATGGCTTTGCCTCTTCGTCAATTCCTGTAACTTTAATCTCATTGTTAACTAACTCCACCGTCACATTCGGGTTTATTCGGAGTTTCAGACTTCCCAAAGGACCGGATACCTCTAACTCCCCATTTAACTTATTAACCTTCACATCTTCCGGTATCGGAATTGGTTTATATCTCTGTGCCATAACCAATTATAATCATTTTTTTCTCCTCTGTCAACTGGCAAAATATAAAATGGGCTTATGGGGGAAATTGTGGTAAAATGACCGGAAGGCATCTGTTCCGAGACAATTTTGTGTTAATCTCGGGGTTTTTTTGGAAGTCTTTGTCGCTCGGAAATTTGCTCTGGACGAAGAGACCTGGTATGCTACATGT
>JBBIHO010000200.1:0-3155 GCA_037446935.1 Caldifarciminota bacterium
CCTTTGTTGATCACGAGGTAGTTATATGTCTCGTCGTCCACCAGGGTATGGATATTCCCCTTTATACAGAAATGAGCATTCATTTTTGGACAATCTGGGCGATACTCTCAATATGATAGGTCTGCGGAAACATATCTACCAGTTCAATGGCGGCTGGTTTGTAATTAAATTCGGAAAAGAGCTTCAGGTCTCGGGCAAGGGTAGTGGGATTACAGGAGACATAGACAACTATCTCTGGTTTAAGAGAAACTATCTTTTGAATGAGGGTAGGGGAGAGGCCTTTCCGCGGCGGGTCTAAGATAACCTTGTCCACTTGCGAAAAGGAGTCAATTGCTACCTCACAATCGCCTAAGATAAAATTGGCATTCGCCACCTTATTTATCTCCTTATTATCTAAGGCATCCTTAAAAGCGGATGGGACAATCTCAATCCCAGAGACCGCACCAACAAATTCGGCAATAATCAAAGAGATGGTTCCTACGCCACAAAAGAGGTCAAGAACTCTCTCATCTCCCTTCGGTTCTAAAAATTTCAGAACCTTCTTGATTAACCTTTCTGTCTCCTGAGTATTTATCTGAAAAAAAGAACCGGCGGATATTTTGAATTGCTTATCTAAAATCTTTTCGTAATAGTGGTCGCGACCAAAAAGGATATGAAAATCATCGGTAAGGATTCTATTTTTCGGAAGGGGATTTATATTATTCAAGATACCCACCAGGTTTCCTTCCTTTAAGATACCTTGATAAATCATTTTGTCCCTTATTGGCGCGGCACTAACAATGATCACTAAGACCTCAGATGTCCTTTCCCCCCTCTTTAACACCAGATAACGAAGGTTCCCTTCCCTTTTCACTTCCGAATAGATACTTTCCTTTGATGATAAAATTCGCGAAGCAAGGGATTTAACGATTGTGTCAAAGACTTCCGGCTGTAACGGACAGGTCGGCACATCAACAACCTGATGGCTCTTCTTCTTATAATAACCAATCTTTAATCTCTTTCCGTTGCTCATTATCATCTGCACCTTATTCCGATAACGCCATTCCTTTGCCGGCAGCGAATTCTTCACTGGGATAAATACCTTTCCCAGATGTTGGAGGGCATCGCTAACTAATAACTTTTTTACTACCAATTGTGCCTGATAATCTAAGTGTTGAAAATCACATCCGCCGCATTTAGTAAATAGGGGACAAGAGGGCTTAATGCGAAAGGGAGAAGGAACTAATATCTCCTTTAATTCACCGAACCAGTATCCCTTCTTCTTTTCGGTAATATAAACCTTTATTCTCTCCTCCGGGCAGGTATAAGGGACAAATACCTTTATTCCATTGTTGGTTCCGAGACCATATCCGCCATAAACAATCTTTTCAACATTCAATTCAATCACCATTGGCTGAAGGTCCTTGATAGAATATCCCGCGACAATTTGCCGATTGCCCGATTGATACCTATCTCTTCGGCTTCCGAATTCGGGTCATAGGTTCCGAAGGCGGAGAAATCCCTCTCCCAGAGGGTAGTTGCCTTTAACCTCTCTTCGCATCGCACCTTGGCATCTACCACTACCTTCCAGAGCGAAATATTCTGCGCGGCATCATAAGAAAATGGGGTCTTGGAGTAATTCGTTATTTCACAATTGACGATAATATCGGCATCTTCTAAACTAACGACCTCTAATCTCCTATCCTGACGATAGGCATTGATTAGACTATCGGTTAAGATTTCCTCCAGACCAATCTTTAATGTCTTATTTTCTGCTAAGGGAATGGCAACCTTTTTAATATCGGAACGGAGGAGGAGGCGAGTTAAATAACCACAGCAGCGAAGAAGCAAGAGAAACGAGATTAGAGGATAGAGAATTCTTAGCAAAATCTTCTCCCTCATTTGGATATTATAAGAGATAAAGACCAAAAATCAAGACGGCGGGTTGACAATTCCTCAATCTTATGGTATAATAAAATAGAAAGATCAAATGATGCCAAATCCTCTCTTGAAGGGGAGATTTCTTTCTTAAAAATGGGGGAACGATACAGGGGGCAATATTAATGGTCTAACCTTTGGTCTAATTTCAGATGTCTTAAAAGGCTTAATTGAGGGATTAATTGAAAGACTAATTTGTGGTTTAATGAAGGGTTTAACTAAAAACCTAATTAAAGGTGTCAGGAAAGGCTTAATCGGTGGTCTAATCCGTGATGTAATGGAAGGTCTTAAAGAAGGTGTAATTGCTGGTCTAATTGGCGGCTTAATTAGCGGTTTAATTATCGGTTAAGTTCTTAGATTCTACTCCTTACCGAGCGCTCGCGTGTTCACTTCGCTTGCGAATGCACTATTGACAATTGAAGGATTTTTAGTATACTCACCATTCATATGTCGCTCTATTTTATAGGAAAGGGAAGTATCCAGGAGTGGGTAAAACTCCTTTCTGAGAGGTTTGACATCTTTCTTCCCAAGCCGATTAACCAAAGAGAAGGAGGAAAGACGGTATTCTCCCCTCTAAAAGATGAATTTTATGATTGGGAAGTCTTCCGCCGAATAAGGAGTTTTAATCCATTAAAGGAGTTCTTCTTTCTTGCGCAGGAAGTGGTTGCTACTTATTTTAATGGAGGGTCTACTCCGGAACTTGATTCAGGGAGGGAGCTGGTTAAAATGCCCCGCCTTTTGTTTGGCGCAAAGAATTGTGATATCCTCCCTTTAACAGTTCACAAAAATATGTTTCTCTTAAAGAATTTTTCTGACCCCTTCTTTCAAGAAAGGTTCTCCCAGACGATAATTGTTACTGCGGATTGCCCAGTTCCAGAAAAGACCTGTTTCTGTAATTTGGTAGGACTAACTCCACACGGGTCAAAGGAGGTAGATGGTAATATTTCCCTTCTGGAAGATGGTTTAATATTTGAGACATTTACCGAAAGGGGAGAGGATTTGGTAAAATATGCGAGTTGGCAGACAGTTGAAGGGAGTCATCTGGAAAGGCGCGAGAAGAATCGGCAAGAGGCGGAGAGGCTTTTAATGGAGATGAATCCCAAGCCGCTTCCCAGCGATATTCCAAAAAGGATTGAAGAGAGAAAGGAGAGGGATTTCTGGGAAGAGAAGAGGAAGAATTGCGTGGAATGTTTCGGTTGTTTGTATATCTGTCCGACCTGCTTCTGTTTTCTATTGAA
>JBBIHO010000201.1:0-3123 GCA_037446935.1 Caldifarciminota bacterium
TTGGAGTATTTACTTCAACTGGCTTTTCCCCCGGGGTTGCGGTTAGGGTTGGTTTATAAGCCCGGAGGGGTGTGCGGGGTCTTCCTTTTTCCTTTGTCGTTACCGGGGCGCGGAAAAAGAGGACTAAACTTTCCCGATGGAATGATGCTAAGGTATCTTGGAACATCTGGAAGGCTTCCTGTTTATATTCTAAGAGTGGGTCTTTTTGTCCGTAGGTAACCCAATTTATCCCTTCGCGGAGCATATCAATGTTATAGAGGTGGTCCCGCCAATGGCTGTCAAGCCCCCGTAAGAAGATATAGCGGAAGAATTCAGTGAATAATTCTTGCAACTCTTCCTTCCTCTGTGCAAATCTTTCATCGGCGATTGCTAAGAGTTTCTCCTTTAATACCTTACGGTGCATCTTTGGAATCTCCTCTTCGGGGACGGAGAAATCGGCAAGAAAGATTAAGCCAAATTCACCACGCAGATCATTCCACCGCCAGGTGGTAGGGTCTTTTTCGGTTGTATACTTCTCCAACAACTCATCAATTACGAAACTTGCTGATTTCCGAAAGGCGCCTTTCAAATCTTCGCCTTTTAGGTATTCGTCGCGGAGGTGGTAGATAACCGCGCGCTGGATATTCATCACATCGTCAAATTCTAAGAGGTGTTTTCGGATTTCAAAGTTTCGCATCTCTACCCTCTTCTGAGCGTTGGCAATCGCCTTGGTTACCAGCGGATGCTGTAATGGTTCCATCTCCTTCTGACCGAACCTTTCCATTATGCTAACTATTCGATCCGAACCGAAGAGTCGCATCAGGTCATCTTCTAAGGAGAGGAAGAAACGGGAAGAGCCGGGGTCGCCTTGGCGGCCACTTCTCCCTCGCAGTTGATTGTCAATCCTTCTTGCCTCATGCCTTTCGGTGCCAATGATATACAAGCCGCAAGGGATTTCCGAAAGGCACCTTCCGGGTTCTTCTTCCCAGTAGGAACACTTTCCACCATCCGGACTGTTTATATAACATCTCTCTCCTTTTATGACACCCGGCTCTAACTTTATGTCGGTTCCCCTTCCTGCCATATTGGTCGCAATTGTTACCGCTCCTTTCCTTCCGGCTTTGGCAACAATCTCGGCCTCTTTCTGGTGGTAACGGGCATTCAATACTTCGTGGTTTATTCCGCGTCGCCTTAACATTCGGGATAGAAGTTCGGAGACTTCGACCGAGGTCGTGCCAACGAGAATTGGTCTGCCAGTTTGATGCCACCTTTCAATCTCATCTAAGATTGCTTTATACTTCTCATTTTTTGTCTTGTAAACTATGTCGGGGTAATCAATTCTTCTTACTGGCTGATTGGTAGGGATTTCCACGACATCCAACTTATAGATCCGGGCAAATTCTGTGGCTTCGGTAAAAGCGGTTCCGGTCATACCGGCTAATTTCTCATACATCCGGAAATAGTTCTGGAGTGTGATCGTGGCGAGGGTTTGTGTCTCTTCCTGAACCCGGACATTTTCCTTTGCCTCTAATGCCTGGTGGATGCCGTCGGAAAATCTCCGGCCGGGCATCAGGCGGCCGGTAAATTCGTCAACGATTACCACCTTTCCTTCTTGGATTATATAGTCAACATCCTTTTTGAAATGGTCAAATGCCTTTAAGAGGGCACGCACGGCCTCCAATCTTTCGCTCTTTTTGGCATAGTTTTCAAAGACCTTCTCTTTATAAAATGCCTTTTCCCGCACGGATAATTTCTCATCGTTATCAATCCTTTTCAGTTCGGCATCATAATCCGGGAGGACGAAGAAGTTTTGGTCTTTGAACCGGTCGCATAGATACCTTTCTCCTCTTGCGGTCAAGCGAATGGTGTGGTCCTTTTCGTCGGTCACATAGTATAACTCTTCTTCAATCAGGTGAAACTTCTTATCGCGCAAGAACTCCAGTTCGGTCTTTTCAATCAGTTTTTTGATTTCGGTCTCCCGTTCCGCTTTCAGAAGTTGGGTATTTTTTGGCGAGCCCCGTTTTGCCTGGAGGAATTTTATACCGGCATCCCTTTCGCGACCCTCTTTTAAGAATTTCCTCGCCTCTTCTACGATGCGATTCACCAAGATTGTCTGAAGGTTATACAAATCCCTTATCGCTGGGGTCAAGCTATCAAATCGCTTTTCGCTCGCCTCTACTGGACCGGAGATGATTAAGGGGGTTCTCGCCTCATCAATTAGGATACTGTCAACCTCATCAATAATAGCATAGTAATGACCGCGCTGAACCTTATCCTCCCATCTTAAAACCATATTATCCCTCAGATAATCAAAACCGAATTCGTTATTTGTGCCATAGGTTATGTCACAGTTGTAAATTGGTTTTCGTTCCTCTGGCGTCATTCCCATCTGGATTGCGCCGACGGATAGCCCTAAGGATTCATAAACCGGACCCATCCACTCCCGATCCCTTCTTGCTAAATAGTCATTGACAGTTACGAGATGGACCCCCCGTTTGGTTAAGGCATTGAGATATAAAGGCATCGTGGCGACAAGGGTCTTTCCTTCGCCGGTCTTCATCTCGGCGATCTTGCCTTCATGGAGAACAATGGCGCCTAATAACTGGCAGTCAAAAGGGACCATATCCCAGGTTATTTCAATACCACAGACGGACCACCTTTTGCCTAAGAGGCGCCGGCAGGCTTCTTTAACTAAGGCGAATGCCTCAGGTAAAATTTTGTCTAAGGATTCACCATCTTTAATCCGGGCAATAAAATCTTCGGTCTTTTTGGGCAGGTCTTCTTCCTTTAGGTCTTTAAGGCTTTCCCATATCTGATTTATCTGCGCAACAATTGGCGAGAGGCGTTTTAATTCCTTCTCCTGCTTCGTCCCAAATATCTTCTTTAATACCGCAAGCATCCTATATACTTAATTTTACCCTAAATATCAGATTTTGTCAAGATTAAGTGTATCTCCAGTATCAAGAGATGGTATCTACCTTTCGTCTGATGGTCAGATTTTGAGAGTCAAAACACTATAAGCAAAATTCGTGCCAAATGTTAAAAATTAAAGATATTGGGTTTAAGATTTTAGAAACATTTTGCCCAAATTTTTACTCTATATTTATAGAGGGGGATTCTTTTCTCAAACTGCCGTGGGGGGAG
>JBBIHO010000202.1:0-1466 GCA_037446935.1 Caldifarciminota bacterium
GATTCAGGATATGATTGATAGCCACCCGTTATTAGTTAAAAAACTCTCCCGGCAAAAAGAGGTAGTAGAGAAGGTTAGGGGATTTGCCTTTCATCCCCAGGCATATTATCTGCGGAATCATATCTGGGTGATGATTGATAAAGGCATGATAAAAGTGGGAATTGATGATTTTGCGGCAAAACTCTTGGGTGATATAAGCCGGATATTATCTCCCAAAGAAGGAGAGGAGTTGAGGGAGATAAGGTTTGAGAGAGGGAATCGGGTTTTTAATATCCCGGCATCGGTTTCAGGAAGGATACGGCAAATTAATGGAGAGGCGATTTCTAATCCGGAAATCCTTTCTCAGGACCCATACAATAAAGGATGGCTATTTGTGATTGAGAGTGGAAATATCTTGGAAAGTCTTAAAGAAGCGCTTCGTGGCATAGATGCGAAGAGGTGGTTGGAGAAGGAGATTACTAACTTACAAGAGACGATTCAAGCCGAGTGCGGGATTACAATTGCCGATGGGGGTGAATTAGTTTCGGATTTGCGGATGAAACTTTCTGACGCGGTCCGACAGAAGTTGGTTGACAAATTCTTAAAATTGGTATAATGGAGATGAGAAGATAAAGAATTGGAGAAGAGGAAATGGCACGAATAATACCATTATTTGTGGCACTGCCACTGGGCGGGGCATTTCTAATCTATCTCATCGGTTCAACTTATAAGCGGGTTGGCAGAAAATTCTCGGATATCTTTGCTAACTTGACCACCTTCTCTTTACTCATATTAGCAATTTTCGCACTGGTTGAGATTACGCAGAGGAGGCATATCATCTACTTTATGGGCGGCTGGCTTCCGCCAATCGGGATTACCCTTTTCCTTGATGGTTTGAGTAGTTTAATGCTTTTAGTGGTTGCCTTTGTTGGTTTTATGGCGACTCTCTTCTCAGTCAATTATATAGAGAGGTTTACCGCAAAATATAAGTTCTATTCCCTTCTCTTGCTTCTGATTGCCGGGATGTCCGGAATTTGTATAACTGGGGACTTATTTAATATGTTTGTTTTTCTTGAGATTTCGGCAATTTCTTCTTATGCCTTAGTTGCCTTTGGAACCGAGGCGGAGGAGTTGGAAGCGGCATTCAAATATATGGTGATGGGTGAAATTGCCTCCCTTGTAATCCTTTTGAGTATTGCCTTAATCTATGCAATTACCGGAACCTTAAATATGGCGGACATTTCTCAGACGATTGCCGGAAATAGCGCAAAATCAGTTGTTATCTTCTGTTCCATATTATTTATCATCGGATTTGGTGTGAAAGCTGCCTTAGTGCCATTTCATACCTGGTTAGCGGATGCCCACCCCTCAGCACCGGCACCAATTTCTGCCTTACTTTCCGGAGTTGTCATCAAGGTATTAGGTATTTATTTGATGCTCAGGGTCTTCTTTAATATCTTCGGGATAACACCCGTCATCTCAGGCAT
>JBBIHO010000202.1:1476-3097 GCA_037446935.1 Caldifarciminota bacterium
GCTATTTTTGGCTGGCGCCTCAATGATTATTGGTGTCCTATTGCAATTGGGGCAGAATGATATTAAGCGACTTTTGGCTTATTGCAGTATCAGTCAGGTTGGCTATGTGATTTTGGGAATTGGGTTGGGAACTCCCTTAGGAATTTTCGGCGGACTTTTTCACCTCGTGAATCATGCGGTATTTAAATCATTACTGTTTCTAAACTCCGGAGCAATTGAATATTCCACCGGCACCCGAGAGATGTCCCAATTGGGCGGACTTGCCAAAAAGATGCCTTTCACATCGGTCTCTGGTTTCATCGGTTCTTTTGCCGCATCGGGTGTTCCACCTTTTAACGGATTCTGGTCAAAACTGATTATCATCATTGCGGCGATTGAAGCCAAACAATACCTATTAGGGGCGATTGCCGGAATTTCCGCAGTCTTAACCTTAGCTTCTTTTATCCGGATGCAGAGGCGAACATTTTTCGGTCTCTTGCCTCCCCGGTTATCAGAAATTAAAGAAGTACCCTTATTAATGAAATCACCGCTGGTCGTCCTATCAATTCTCTGTATTGTCCTTAGTCTTTTAATGATACCAGCAGTGCGCGGGGTTTTCTTAGACCTGGCAAGGGATACTATCCTGATTGGCACAGGTTATGCAAAGATTATTTTAAATCAAGGAGGTCAATAATGAACCAGAATATCCTTTTGTTGCCAATATCTTTACCTTTGGTTGGAGGATTTTTAACCCTCTTTTGTCCAAAGAAACTTCCCCGAGAAATAATAACTATCGTTGTGATGTTGGTGTCATTTGCCTTTGGGGTTCTGATATTCGTTGCGGGTAAATTAACTTATACTTTACAGTTAATCCCCAAATTAAGTTGGACCGGACCGGAGATTGGTTTTGATTTGCTCGCAAATCACTTCAGTGCCTTCATCTTATTAGCTTCGCTCTTCTTTGGTCTTTTAATCGCCATTTATTCAACAAAGAAGATGAAGGAGAATCCACGGGTTAATGAATATTATACCTATTTACTATGGACAATGGCCGCAACTGCAGTTGCGGTGCTTTCGGATAATCTTATTGTATTGCTCCTTGCCTGGGGAGGGGTGGCGATTTTGCTCTATCTCTTAATATCGCTTGGTAAACCAGGGGCTGAAAAGGTAGCAAATAAGGCATTGGTGATGGTCGGTGGTTCAGATATCGCGATGCTTATCGGGGCGGCGATTGTCTATCATATTACTAAGACATTACAGATGAGCAGTATCCATCTTCCCCTTAATGGTCCTTTACCGATTATTGCCTTCTTATTACTCTTGGTCGGTGCCTTGACGAAGGCCGGGGCGATGCCATTTCATACCTGGATTCCGGATTCCGCGGAATATGCACCGGTTTCGGTTATGGCTTTGCTTCCCGCTTCGCTTGATAAACTTTTAGGAATCTATCTTTTAGCCCGTCTCTCCTTAGATTTATTTAAGGTGATTCCCAATTCGGCAATGTCAATCCTTTTAATGGGAATTGGTAGTCTAACAATCATCGCGGCGGTGGCAATGGCTCTGATGCAGAAGAATCTCTTAAAACTTCTTTCCTTCCATGCGGTTTCCCAGGTGGGATATATGGTTTTGGGAATTGGCACCG
>JBBIHO010000203.1:0-3093 GCA_037446935.1 Caldifarciminota bacterium
GAAATTATCTATCGTCGTCGGATTAATGATTAAATCTCTTCCTTCCTTCTTTATCCTGGCACCAAGGGAGGAGAGGAGTTTAATCATTGTTGCCACATCCGCTAAGTCTGGGCAATTCAAAAGCCGGACCTCGGAATCAGAAAGGATGGAAGCGGCCATTAGGGGGAGGATAGAATTTTTCGCAGGGGAAATCTTTACTTTTCCCTTTAAGGAACTCCCTCCCTTAATGATAAATTTATCCATATCAACACCCTTTCCTGTTGATATTAGGCACCAAACTTCTTCAGTTTTAAGGAATGGGCTAAAAGGAGGGGCATAACTTTTAGTGCCGGGAAGATTCCTAAGGAACCTTTGGCACAAGCCCTTTCGTCAAACTGCCGAATGCCATCAGGACGGCAGTAGGGCGAAAAGAGGAGAAAGGGGTTGGGATGCCAGGAATGGGACCGCAAGCGAGCCGGTGTGGAATGGTCAGAGGTTATTGCAATCACATCAAATTTCATCTCTAAGATGCGGGGAAGGAGACTGTCAAACCTTTCTATCCACTTTACCTTCTCCCAGAAGTTTCCGTTTTCACCCTCCATATCGGTCTCCTTGAAATGGAGATAGAAGAAGTCAAATTTATCCTTATTCGCTCCCAGGCAATCAATCTCTCCCTCCCAGGAAGGGTGAGTTTCTAAGACCTTCATTCCCAAAAGGGAGGCGATTCCCTTATACATCGGATAGACAGCGATACAGGCGGGATTTAGTTTATACGATTCGGAGAAGGGAGGGAGGTTTGGCTTCTTAGAATAGCCACGCAAGAGGATATAGTTTGGGTCTTTTTGGCACCCCGCAACGATTTCCCTTACCGCTTTGGTTTGCAAAATTGCCACTGCCTTATCAATCAGGGATTTGATAATCGTTGAAGTAAATTTTGCATCCCCATCATCCTCATCTTTTGGGAGAGGGTCATTAGGTGGTAGTGGTGGGTTATCCTTACCAGGGTCGGTATCTCTTATATTGGTTGAAAGTCTCTTACCACGAAGGACGATAACAAAACGGTGCTCCTTTCCTGGTCTGATTATGACTTCAATATCTTCAATCTTTTCAATTCCTTTCTGCAATTCGGCGCATAAGAGTTTACACATCTCATCTGGTGGGATGTGGTTCTTTAACCTTCCTGCCCGGCGGTCGGTAATTTTATCGCCTTCTCTGGTAGCAAAGTTTGCCCGGATGCATAAATCATCTTCTTTGATTTCTAATCCGATACCCAATGCCTCCATAATCCCCCTACCAATTTCATACTCTATTGGGTCTCTTCCAAAGAGGGAGAGGTGAGCGGGTGCGGAGCCAGGGGAGATACCATAATCAACCGGTAGCGTTAGACCCAATGAACTATTCTCTGCCAGGGCGCAAAGATTTGGTTTGTTTGCCGCCTCTAATTCCGTCTTACCCTCAATTGGCAAACCACCGAGTCCATCCAGGACAACTAAGAGTATCCTCTTTTCATTACTGCTTAATATCCCTGCGAGTTCTATCATCTTATCCTCACAAGCTTCTGGCATTTTCTCTCATTCTTGCTCATTAAAAAGTATACTCCCGAAGGGTAGCGATTTGATGGAAAAGATTCAAAGTCTTTAACCAATCTCCCGTAGATATTATAAATATACCAATCTCCCTTTAATTGAGGGGGATTTTTGCCGAACCAAACCGCGAAATCCTTCTCCTCTTTAATTCCAACCGGATACGGTTCCGATAAGGAGGCAACAGTTGCCAGTGATGCCTTTATCACCTTCGTCACAAAGTTTAGGTCGTTAAAACCGGCACCGATAGTATCGCCAGGGGTATGATAATAGGGATTGGATAGGTTTAGATTCTCCCGAATGTGGATTGCCAGATAGCCGAAGCGATTGAAGGATGCGTGGTCAGAGCGGGGGCGGTCAATCACCTGGCGCTGACATTTCAAATCGGTATAAAGGTTGGCACAGGAGATGAAATAGTCAACTAAGGGTGCACAATTGGGATTGGCTGGCTTACCAATAATGGAAGAGGAATCCCTGCCCGGTAAAGTGTAGCCAATCATATCGCAATTTATTGCGCCAATTATACTATCCCGATTCAAATATCTTGCGAGGCTACAGTAGTGAAAACTTCCTAAGAGTCCTTCTTCTTCTCCAGAGAAGGCGATGAATCTTATCGTATGGTTGAATTGATAATCCTTTAAGATTCTTGCCGCCTCTAAGAGACCAGCGGTGCCGGTTGCGTTATCATCCGCACCGGGTGCGGTCGTTTGGGGATTGATGTTTGAATAACTATCAAAATGGCCGCAGATGACAACATAGATACTCTCCGGTAATCGCCCTCTCTTAATCCCAATCACATTCGGAGCAAAATCCGACCGGAAGGTTTGAAAATAGACCGAATCTAAGCCATAGGCTAAGAACTTATCTCTAATGAAATTGGCAGCGGCACGAGCGGAATCAGTAGAAGAATAGCGGGTGCGGAAGTCTTGCAAACGCCGGACAACCGTCATTATCGTATCGGATGATACCTTATTCACCATCTGTTGAATCAGGGTGTCAAACTTTGGGGCAAGATATTTCGCATCGGTCCGGAAGGGAATTGGAGTGAGGGGAATTTTATAAATCCCTTCGGGAAGCCGGGGATAAAACCGCAAGTCATTAAATTCGGTTCCCTCTCTTATCTTCATTAAGAAATACCCTTCTCGCTCAACAATCATCTCGCCGCCAAAAAAGGAGACCGGTTTCCAGAATATATAGTAATCATATCCTTCGGTGATTTTATCTAAGATTTTATACCCAATCCCTTCCCCTTCAATTAAAGAGATTGTCTTCTCATCCCCCTTCACTAAGATTAAATCTTCAAAATCAAGAATGATGTCTATCCCTTTCTCTTGCAATCTGCTTAAATTAATGGGATTTATTTGGACTTCAATTAAGAAGAATTGGGCATTCAAAGTGGGATTCAGAAACTGGGGCGCAAATCCTAATAAGAAGAGGCAGGAGAGAAAGAAATTCATCGTTTATTGCAAAATGACCCTTATTACCTTTTGGTTTCTCTTTTGGTATAAGAGATATACCCCTGGGGAAAGAT
>JBBIHO010000204.1:0-3085 GCA_037446935.1 Caldifarciminota bacterium
CTCTTATTATACATAAACTTATTGGAATTTCCACACATTTCGGGACACCACCAAGATGAATGCCCAACCCTACAGGAGGCCAACAAAGGAAGAGAGGGACTTAATCCAACGTGCGATTAATTTCGGCAATCGGTTTCGTAGGCTCTTTGAAAAACATCGGGATTCAGCGAAGGCGGCAATTGATAGGGGAGATTGGGGTGCAGCAAGACCTTGGCTCAACGCATGTGAAAGTACTCAAAAGAGGTTGGAAGATAACCGGAACTTGGTAATTGCAATGGTTGACCTGGCGTGGAATATCATAATGCCCTGCAATACCCCCGTTAGGTATGACAAACGGTGTGGGGCTCGTGGGTATACTACGGGAAAATGTGAAATCTTCATCTGTGAAACACCGTTTAGCGAGGGCCCATCTTCAGTTGCCTCAACGAAAATCCACGAAAGGGAGCATGCGCAGCAGAAACATGATAGGCTGTGGGGACCAGGTGCCGGAAATCCTTCTGTGGATATGTGCACGAAACTCCGCCACCTATTGGAAAAGAAGGCATATCAGGCATCGGAAGACGCCTATGACAAATGCTACACAAGCGATATGCCACCTGACCAGAAAGAATGGATTAAAAATAGGATTCGTTACCACTGCCGAGCTTATACAAAAGCGCTGATTATTGACTGGTTTAATAAACTGAAATTCTCCCTTCCCGGATATTATGTCGATCTCCCTTTCACCTTGTACAATATCTCTGACAATACGTACTGGGTAAGGGTGACCATCACCGATAGTCTAGGATGGACGATAATGCCGGAAACCCTTTCAATCCTTCTTCTTCCGGACCAGGAATGCGATTCAACAGTCACAGTCGCCATTCCCTGGAATGCCAGAATCGGAACTGTCAATTCATTCCGCATTACTGCCCAAGCGATGGCCGACACATCCCAAAGTGGATTTGACCTCTCCGCAATCCGGGTGATACCAACCGTTGAGGTAACTGCCGGTCCGGACACAAACGGTTTGCGGGGAGCTACCGTAAGACTGCCCTTTACGATTAAAAATGTTGGCGACCGCTCGGATACTTTCCGGATGCGCGCGACAAATCCCTTGGGATGGAACTTGATTCCGTCATTCTTTGATGTCTTCCTTAGCCCTTCTATGGAATCCACCCTTCACTTCAACCTACAAATTCCTCCAAATGCCCCATCCTGGACGACCACCCTAATCTTCGGAACGGCAACTTCTAAGACCGATACCAACCAGACCCATGAAGACTGGCTGGCAGTTCGGGTGAATGAAGTTGATATAATGCCAACCCTGATTGTTTCACCATCCGGTATCATACCTCAGGGGAAATTGGATACACCAAAGGTCTATGTCTATAACTCCGGACACCTGAAGAGTTTCTTTGATGTCTTCGTGGAGATTGACTTACCTTCACCTTATCGCGATTCGGTTAAAGGGAGAAGCGCGGAGCCGGGTGAATTAGTCCCAATTGAAATGGTGCCTTTGACCTTGACGAGTGCTGGGACTTTCAATGTGAAATTTTACACAAGAGCAACGGGTGATGCCGACTCGAGTAACGATACCTTACGCGGCACTTTCCAGGTCATACCCGGCGTGGCGGGCTGGATGAAGAAAAATGATGTTGTCGGTCAGCCAAGCGGAAAAATGGTTAAAGGTGGTGGCGGTATTACGGCAACTGACGATAATCTCTTCTTAATCCTCGGCAACAATACCCGTGACTTTATGAAATATGACATATCAGGAGACCTCTGGTCAGCCGCCTGTTCAATTCCAACAGGAGAAAGGAATAAGAAGGTGAAGAAAGGCGCCTATATTGTGGATGATGGAATCTATGTCTATGCCTTCAAGGGTGGCGGCACAAACGAATTCTATAAATATGACCCATCGGCAAATTCCTGGTCTGCCTTAAACGAACCCGGCTTCACCAAAGGACTGAAGGGTGGATTTGCGACCTATGTGAACTACGGCGGCAATTATATCTATGCCGGAAGCGGTTCTAATAATAAAGAATGGAAGCGGTTTAATATCGGAACAAATACCTGGGAAGCGGCTGAACCAGCAACCCTGCCTGTAGAAAAGGCAAAGGTCGGAAGCGGACTTACCTATGACGGAACGAGTAAAGTCTATTTCTTACAGGGCGGCGGCAAGAAAAATTACTTCTATTTTGCTGATTTAAGTGCTGATGTTCCGGTCTGGACACCGTTAGAATCCCTGCCATTAAACACACCGGGCGGAAGAAAGAAAAAGGTAAAGGAAGGTGGTTGTATTGAATACTGGAATGGAAAGGTTTATGCAGTCAAAGGTGGTAATACGAAGGAATTCTGGTCCTACGACCCAACAACTAACTCCTGGACTTATATTGGCGAAGTTGGTGGCGGTGCACCGGCAAAAGGTATAAAGTGCGGAAGGACACTAACCTCTACCGACGATGGCATCTTCTGTCTAATTGGCAATAATACGAAAGAATTCTGGTTCTATAGTCCCACGGGAGTTTTTGGTAAACTCCTTGAATCGGGAATTGCCGGAGAAGAAGTAGCACTAATCAAAAGGTTCAGTTTCAAAGCAACAAACCCGACAAAAGGAATCGTTAATATCCGTTACACCTTACCGCAAAAAGAAGTTGCGACTTTACGCATCTACAATGTCCTCGGTGAACTTGTCTATTCAGCAAAGAGCGATAAGGGATACTTTACAATTAAGAACCTACCCGCTGGAATCTACCTCTTACGCTTTGAGACGAAGGGCTATAAGGAAGACCGAAAGTTAATTGTTGTGAAATAGCCCTGAGACTAACAGGAGACGCCCCGGAGAAATCCGGGGCGTTTTATTTTGCCAAGAGAAAATAATTATGAAGCGAAGCTCTTTCCATCCAATCCTACCCAATTTTACCCCCTGTCAAATACCCGAAATATATTTCCAGAAATATATTTCTGGTTTTCAAAGCCAGGTTTTTACCCATAAGTCTTTGATTTGACATAACTTATTGGATTTTTAATGAATTTTGGGGGGTTGCCCCCTCTACCGTGTTTTAGGTCCTATCTTTCGCCAAATTTCTGGCCAAATTAAAAG
>JBBIHO010000205.1:0-3051 GCA_037446935.1 Caldifarciminota bacterium
TCCTTATCGGTCTGTGGCAATGGCTGGATTTCACCAATCCGGACAACATCCGCAGTCTATACGAACCAACCCCTGCCTGACCCAACATCCAGCAATCCGAGTGCAATGATCTGCGTCAATTGGGACGATTTATATCCACCGGTTGGTAATCGCATCTGGTATCTCTACGAACCGGACTCCCACCGCTTTATCTTAGAATGGGATTCGGTCCATTACTACAGTGCGCGTGAGCAGTGGGATAAGTTTCAGATTATCGTCTATGATACGACACAGGCAACACCAACCGGTGATAATATGCTCATCTTCCAGTATTATTCGGCAAATAACTACGGAAGTGTGACAATGGGGATAGAAAATCACCTGAATAACAAAGGAATAAATTTACTCTATAACGGCTCTTACCCCCGAACCGCAACCACGGTGAGTGCGGGTCGGGCGATTAAGTTCTCAACCGAACCCTGGGTCGGAATTGAAGAAGAGACCGCTCCTCTGTATTCTCAATTCGGAATTCCGGTCTCTGCCTATCCCAATCCCTTCCGAAAGAGGAATATCATCTCCCTCTCCTTAAAGAAAGAAGGAAGATGTGAAATAAGGATTTACGATATAACCGGAAAGATGATTCGGGAACTCTTAAACTCTAACCTGAAACCGGGAGATTATAATATCCTCTGGGATGGTAAAGATAATTTCGGGAAGCCGCTGAACAAGGGAATCTACTTCTATAAGATAAAGACACCGGAAAAGGAAGCAACCTTAAAGACAATCCTCACCGAATAGAGCATTTCCCTAATAAGAGACCCCAACCCTCATTTGAGGGCGGGGTTTTTCTTTTAAGCCCGAATTTTCCCCAAACCCCGCCGTGCTTTCGCACCGCTAGCGCTGCACTAGCGGGACTTGGAAATCACCCTATTCCACCGCGTCAATAATTGAGTATTATGTCCCCAGAATTTTGCTTCTATGCTGTGTTATATGAAGTGGCGTCCCTAATGTCATTTTTCCCCCACCCTCTTCAAAAAATCCTTCAATAGGAGAGCGGTTAAAGCGACATCTTCTAATTCACAAACAGTTCTATACATTTTTGTTGAATCTTTAATCCAAACAACACCATCAAGAACTGCAATTCTAATTGCCTTACCTTTCTTTCCTCTTAATAATCTTAAAGCATCTTCAAAGTTCGCATTCTGAGCCCCGCCGTAATCACTAAGAAATTTAGCTTCTCCAATTATATAATTCTGGCCTACTTTCGCAAGAAAATCTGGATTTTTCTCTAACCCACAACCAAGTTTTCTATTTGCAAAGTCCCTTAACCGCCCATTACTTCCTTTAAGAAAAGCGATTCCTTTGTCCGTTTCAAATTCCGTTTCCGGAAGGAAAGGATAACCGGTCTTAAAAAGCCACTTTTTGAAGAGTTTGCTAATTTGCCTACTGGCCATTTTGGGTTCTTCTATCGCTTCCATCATCGCCGCAAAGCCCATACCTCGTATCCTGTCGGCAATTCGGTTAACGGTTCGGGGATTATATTTAAGAAAGATTTCATCCTTTCGTAAAAAAGCCACATAAGGGTCATTAACCGGGAATTTTGGCAAATCTAACAACCTCTTAATTAGAGTTAGATTATCCCTTGCCTTGTAAATTTCCTCTAACTCTCTTTTGACATCCGGAGCAATTTTCCTTTCTGCTTCTTGGACTACTGGATAAACTTCGTATAATTCATCCAGATAACCTGGCGAATTGGCAATCTGAATACTCCTTTTGACCCATCTATTCATCTTTATACCTCCTTATATAACTTAAAAGCTGATAGCCTTTTTATTGCTAAAAGCCTTTTCTGGGCAACATCAACCGCAATTTTTGAATTATCAATCCCTATCCATCGCCTACCTAATTCCTCAGCCGCTACCAAGGTTGTGCCTGACCCAACAAAACAATCCAAGACTATATCATCCTGGTTTGAAGATGCTTCTATAATAACTTTAAGCATTTCCAGGTTTTTTTCCGTTGGATAGGAAGGATAAGGGGGGTCTTTAAACTCCCAAATATCCTGTCGCTTTTTACCCTTTTTAACCGCCTCATCGGCATAGTATATTCTCCGGGGATTTCCGGTTGGTGACCACTCTATTAATCCTCGGGCATCCAGTTTATCCAATTCCTCAGGGGGATTTTGCCAATGGCTACCTTTTGGCGGTAATCTCCCTTTCCACGGTTTACCGGTTGGACCATTAAGGGTCTCTCCGGGGGCGTGGAGCGGAAGGGTTGTGTAGTGCCTTCCCTTTTTATCAACCTTTGGGAAAAGGGTTTGTATCTGCTCTTCGGTAAATTCTTCCCGCGGGTCATTCCAGATATAGTTATCGGTCTTTGAATAGAAAAGAATCGCATCCGTCATATTGCCATAGGCCTTTCTCTTAAAACTCTTTGGGTTACACTTTATTCTCGTTATATTATTAATAAAATTTTCCTGCCCAAAAACCTCATCCATTAAAACTTTTACATAATGGCACATCTTCCAATCAATATGAACATATATTGAGCCAGTATCCGATAAAATCTCTTTAAGTAATATTAGTCTTTTCCTTAAAAATTCAATATACTCTTTTCCAACAATCTTATCTTGGTATGCTGTTTCATCCCCTCTGCTTTTACTCACCGTTCGGGAAACCCCGATTTTGAATTCCTGGTTAGTTCCAAAAGGTGGGTCTATATATACCAATCTAACATTCCCGGCGATATTTGGTTCTTTCAGTAAACTCTTTAATACCAGGAGATTATCTCCTAAAAAAAGCATATTGACCCACCCATCAAGCCGACCTTCGCCGAAACTTTTAACTTCTCTAAAAGGGGCGAATCTGGATTCCGGTATCTTTAGCGCCTTTTCTTTTTCAGTTGGAACAGTAGCGTCAAACTCGCCTATCTCTACCTTTTCCGATGCCTTTTTAATTTTAGATTTTAGTCGTCTATTCTGCTGATATTTTACCTTTCTCATATCTTTAAGGAAAAAGTACAATTCCCCAAAATTATCATAACAAATTCGTTTTAATATTTTAACACCTTTTC
>JBBIHO010000206.1:0-3021 GCA_037446935.1 Caldifarciminota bacterium
ATTCTTCAATATTCTCTCTCATCCGCTCCGGGAAGACGGAAAGATTTTTCAATACCCGATTAAGGATATTTATTGAATAGTGGAGAAGGTTGAAGGAGAGAGGAAATATAATCCTCTCCGCTGCGGAGTTGGTCAAATCCCTTTCGTGCCAGAGTGGTATATTTTCTAAACTGGGGATGATAAGTGAGCGGACGATTCTTGCCAGGGAGCATACCCGTTCACAAAGAATTGGATTTCTTTTATGCGGCATTGCCGATGAGCCCTTCTGTCCGGCAAAGAATGGTTCGGAGACTTCGCCAATCTCTGTCCGCTGGAGGTTTCTGATTTCGGTCGCAATTCTTTCTAAGGAGGTGGCGGTTATGGTGATTGCGGAAATTAGTTCCGCAATTCTATCTCGGGGCAGAACCTGGGTTGAGACTGGCTCTGGTTTTAATCCCAATCTCTTTAAGGTCTTCTCTTCAACAACTAATGGGAGTTGACTGAAAGAACCGACAACGCCGGAAATCTTGCCGAAGGAAATCTCGCTTTTTGCCCTTTCCATCCTCTTAATAGCCCTTTCAATTTCGGTATACCAAGAGAGACATTTTAGACCAAAGGTTATTGGTTCGGCATGCATCCCGTGTGTCCTGCCAATCATCGGCGTATCTTTATACCTTATGGCTAATTCCCGAATCGCCTCTTTTAGCACGGCAAGGGAATTTAGGATTATACAACAAGCCTCCCGACATCTTAGGGCAAGTGCGGTATCAACAATATCATAGGAGGTTAAACCAAAATGGATATATTCGGAATATTTCGGAATACTCCTTTCTAAACTAAAGACGAAGGCGATCACATCGTGACCGGTTTTTTTCTCAAATTCTGCAATCTCCCTTAATTTATATTTTGCCTTTCTTATATACTGGTAAGCCTCTTTGGGAATTATTCCCAACTGGGACTGGACTTCGGCAACCGCCTTTTCGACCATTAAGAAGTAGTGAAAGCGATTCTCCTCTTTCCAGATTTTATCCATTTCCTTTGTTTTGTATCGGAAATTCATTCTAATAGCGATAGAAGATTCTAATCTCTTCACCCCGGCGATTGATTATCAAATCAATCCGGTTCTTTACGGCGGCAAAAGATTTTTTTAGGTCCCAGGCATCGGTTGGTCTCTTACCATTTATTGAGATTATCACATCGCCTTCTTCTAAACCAATCGCTTCGCCAATAGTATTTGGCTTCACCCCAACCACCACCACTCCCTTTTCTAAGGTTAGGCGATATTTCTTACGCAGGGTTCGGTTTATATTGGAGACCGTGAGACCGAAATTTACTTCAACCCTTTCGCTTACCTCCTCTGGCCTTTCTCGCTTCGCCTCCTCAACAAATTTCTTAACGAAGTTTATGGGGATGGCAAAACCGATTCCCTCGGAGCCACCAGCATGGGTGAAGATGAAGGTATTTATACCAATCACCTCACCTAAGGCATTTACTAATGGTCCGCCGGAATTTCCGGGGTTTATTGCCGCATCGGTCTGAATCATATCTTCGTAGGTTCTTCCCATCCTTTCCGAAGAGATGGTGCGCCGAATAGCGGAGATGACGCCGACGGTGACCGAGGGTCGGGCATCCTGAATTAAGGTCCCAAAGGGATTGCCTAAGGCAATTGCCCATTCACCAATGAGTAAATCGTCAGAGTTTCCTAAGGTGGCATAGGGTAATGATCTTCCCTCAATCTTTAAGAGGGCCAAGTCTCTATCCTGGTCCATATCAATAATCCTTCCTGGAAATTCTCGGCCATCGGGAAGGGTGACCTTTATCTCGGTTGCCATCTCCACAACATGGGAATTTGTCACGATGTAGCCATCCGGACTGATTATCACACCGGAACCCAATCCCTTTATCTCTTCCTTAAAACGGCGCTGGGGAAAGAAATCTCGGAAGAAATCACTCCAGAATGGGTCAGAAAAAGGGGAGTAGAAAGGTGAGGAAACAATTCTAATCTGGGTTACCGTTATTGATACCACAGCCGGGCTTACCTTCTGTGAAGCAAGGACTATGGCATTCCTCCGGGAATTGGCAATCTCATCCTGAGTAGCACTTGTCGGCAGGATATAAAAAGAAGAGGATGGGGGAGAGGTTTTCTCTGATTTTAGAAAGGCCGGCAGTTTAATCACGGTAAGGGAAAAGAGTAAAAAGGATATTAAGAAGCCAGCGAAAAATCCTAAGATTATCTTGCCGATCCTTTTTGGCATAAATAATATTAATAATATTACAGAAAAAGGATAAAAAATCAAGATAGAAATAAAAAAGGCGGAGAGGGTTTTCCTCTCCGCCTTCTCTTTTTAGTTTCTTATCGCAAGACTATCGCCTTGGTCGTTGTTGAGTTCACTCCCGATTTTATTTTGAGGAAGTAGATTCCGGTGGGAACTGACCGTCCGTCTCGGTCTTTACCATCCCATACTAAATTACCGCTCTTCGTTTGATTAATCTCTCTCACCACCTTGCCGGTCGCATCATAGACCTCAAGGCGAGAGGCATTGGCAAGGAGAAGGGGTATTCGTAAAGGATTGGTAATCTTAATCTCCTTTCGGCTGACCGTCTTTGTCTCCGTTATCGGGACTTCTTCGCGAGTGAAGATTAAGGTTCCGTAGGCTGCGGCATTGTTCCAACTTGTCCCCGGCAGTCGGGTTGGCCAGTTTCCCCAGTAAACAGTGCCGGGGGCAGCTGAGGCATAGACATAGAAGCCAACGGTATCAGATTCTGGGCTCAGGTTGTAATTCCATTTCTGAGTTCCCTTAGCGATTACCGCTTCAAACTGGAGATTTCCGGAGACCGTGCTTGCCTGAGAAATACCATTTCCGGGTCCCCAGCGCGTCCAGTAGGCACTTGGTATATTCCCCGGTCCAATTAAGGCACGATAGATTACCGTATCTCGTGCTACCCAAGCAAACCAGTGGTTGCCTTCTGAGGAATCGGTTGCCCAGGTTCGGCTTAAATTCTCATCAAGATAACAACCAAATTGGTCATAGTCTTCACGGG
>JBBIHO010000207.1:0-3004 GCA_037446935.1 Caldifarciminota bacterium
GTATGCCAAGGGTCCATCCCTGGTGGGGAAAGAAGAAGAAGGTTGGCGAAGGTGCAGGGGTGACCCTCTTAGACGGGAATATCTATGCCTTCAAGGGTGGCAATACGAAGGAATTCTGGATGTATGACCAAGGCACAAACACCTGGATTGGAAAGGATACAATACCCAAAGGAGCCGAAAGGAAGTATGTGAAGGGTGGCGGTGGACTCACGACCTTCAACGGAGCAATCTATGCACTAAAAGGGAATAATACGACTGTGATTTACAAATACCTTGGAAGGGATGTTATGACTTCTCTCATCCCGAATACCGGAATCCAGGACTATGTGACCGAAAGGAGGCCTCTAAATCTCACGATAAGACCAAATCCGACAAAAGGTCTAACGAATGTCTATTATAATCTGCCGCAAGATGAGATAGCAACACTCAGAATCTACAATATCTTGGGTGATATTGTCTATTCCGCAAAGACGAATAAAGGTCTATTTACGATAAAGAGACTACCGCCCGGAATCTATCTCTTGCACTTTGAGGTAAAGGGCTATAAGGTTGAAAACAAGCCTTGGCGGGAAAACCGAAAATTGATTGTCGTTAAATAGGGCTTACCCTGTATGTTAATATAATTGGCTCTTCGCTACTTTTTGGGAATTAGGCTTGGGGAAAGTTCTTGAAGCGAGGGCTAATCTGATGATATGAATTTATAGTGGAAAGAAAAATCTTAGGATTAAATAAGTGTTAAGAGGAGGCACAAATATGCAACCGCTCTTTCCGCATAAATTTCATCTGATTGGGAGGTGAAGAGAGCCTTAGATAAGGTTATAAGATGTTTTAAGATTTGAGTCTAAATTACGGCGGGCTTATCGGTTCCGAAACGACGAGGACTTTCGGGAGAGGGTATTAGCCGCCCGTGGATAAGAAGAGTGCTATTGATAAGTAGATATTTATCTGTATACTATATAAAAATAAATGACCATTGAGAGAGAAGTTTAAGGAGGAATTATGCTTCTTAATAAAGTCTTTCTCTTGTTTACCATCCTACTCCTATTATTAAGTTGTGCCCCAGGTAATCCGCGATGGAATCAAGAGTTGAACCCCGGTCATTTGGCAGGTTTCTGGGCAGGTCTCTGGCATGGATTAATAGTTATTATCACCTTCATCGTCAGTCTCTTCACAAAGGAAGTTGGTCTTTATGAGGTTAATAATACCGGCTGGCCCTATAACTTAGGTTTTCTGATTGGACTTCTTTCTTCCATTGGCGGCGGTATCCGCTGGACGAAGAGGAGGCGGCGGATTCGCGAAGAGGAATGGCAAAAGATTGGTGAGCGGATTGAAGAAAAGGTGCGGGAGGGACTGAAGACTTATTTAACCGAAGCGGAAAGAGAAGAAAGGAAGAAGGAATGGGAGGAGATTGTTAATAAATTAGAAGAGAAGATTAAGAAAATCTTAAAGGAGTGGGTAGAAAAGGAATAGGTAAAAAAATACGGTCTCTTCATTTTACTTTGGAGGATTATTTTTGCTGAAAGGCAGACTTGATTCTTCCCAAAGATTCTTATAAGATAAGGATAAGATGAATAAAGATTGGAAGAAAAGATTGGTTAGCCCCCAAGAGGCGATTAAGACGATAAAGTCCGGGGAAAGGGTCTTTATCGGTTCCGCTTGCGGTGCTCCGCAGAGCCTGGTTCGGGCCCTGGCCGATGTCCCAGCCGAAGATATTGAAATTGCCCATATCCTGACATTAGGCGTTGCCCCTTATGCCCAAGAGAGACTGGCTAATAAATTTCGGGCGAATGCCTTCTTTATTTCCGGCGATGTCCGAAAGGCGGTCTGGGAAGGGAGAGCGGATTATACACCAATCTTCCTCTCAGAAATCCCAAGACTTTTCAAAAGTGGTCGTCTGCCAATTGATGTTGCCTTAGTTTGTCTCTCCTTACCCGATGAACACGGCTATTGTAGTTTTGGCATCTCGGTTGATATTACAAAATCCGCTGCGGAGTCGGCAAAGATAATCATTGCCGAGATAAACCCAAATATGCCCAGAACCTTCGGCAACTCCTTCATTCATATTAAGGATATAGATATTATTGTCTATTCCGAAGAGCCGATTATTGAATGGCGGGTATTGGCATTACCGGAGATTGCGAAAAGGATTGCGAAGAATGTTGCGGATTTGGTGGCAGACGGTTCTACCCTTCAGGTCGGCTATGGTGGTGTGCCCAATGCCATCTTAGAATTCTTAAAGGATAAAAAAGACCTTGGTGTTCATACGGAAGTCTTTTCTGATGGTCTGATTGACTTAATTGAATCTGGTGTGATTACCAATCAGAAGAAGACATTGCATCCGGGTAAGGTAATCGCCTCGTTCGCGATGGGAACAAAGCGACTTTATGATTATCTCCATAATAATCCATTCTTTGAATTTCATCCGGTTGATTATACAAATGACCCACTGGTCATTGCACAAAATGAGAAGATGGTAGCGATAAATTCCGCGTTAGAAGTTGATTTAACCGGTCAAGTCTGCGCCGATTCTTTTGGCTATTATTTTTACTCTGGAATCGGTGGACAACTTGACTTCATCCGTGGTTCGGCACGGTCTAAGGATGGCAAGCCAATAATTGTTCTCCCTTCCACCCGAAAGGGCGAGACTATATCAAGAATCGTGCCTTCTCTTTCCGAAGGTGCCGGGGTAGTGACAACCCGGGGCGATGTCCATTATGTTATCACTGAATGGGGAGTTGCCTATCTTCACGGAAAGAGTATAAGGGAAAGGGCACTTTCTCTCATCTCAATCGCCCATCCCAAGTTTCGCTCGGAACTCTTAAAGAAGGCAAAGGAATTAAACTATATCTATAAAGACCAGCCCGAAATTTCCCTCACTCAGGCAAGGTATCCCGAAGAACTGGAGGGTTGGGGCGAAACAAAGGAGGGAATAAAGGTCTTTTTCCGCCCGATAAAGCCAACCGATGAACCGCAGATGCGGGAACTCTTCTATTCTTTCTCCCAA
>JBBIHO010000208.1:0-2962 GCA_037446935.1 Caldifarciminota bacterium
TTTCGTAATTACCCTTTCAATTTCCGCAGGTGATATGTTAAGGGAATCTTCTTCAATATCGCAGAGGATTGGTTTTGCCCCGGTGAGAATTATTGAACTTAAAGTAGCGGCAAAGGTAAAGGGTGTCGTTATCACCTCATCCCCCGGTTTTACCCCTAAGGCATGTAGTGCCAGGAAGAGGGCAGCGCTTCCCGAAGAGACTGCAACCGCATAACGCACCCCTATGAAGCGAGCCATCTCCCTTTCAAATTCCGCCACCTCCTTGCCTAAGATATAAATTCCGGAATTATAGACCCTCTTATAAACCTCTATCCCTTTTCTTGCAAAGAAACTTCCCTCCCGCTTTAAGTCTAAAAAAGGCACCTTCATAGAATAGTGGTTAACCCATACCATAATAATCAATTTCTGACAAAAGTCAATCCTTGCCACTTTCCAATAAGAGTGCCGGGCTGGATATAAAAACTTGACTTTTCCGATTCCCAAATTATAATTCTCATATGACGCTCTCATTTGATGAACGAATCAAAGAGATTGCTACCGAGGTCTGCGAAACCTTGGGAGTTGCTCTTTACGATATTGAGTATAGCACGAATCGCCTCCGGATTTATATTGACAGTTTAGACCCGGTAGAAAAGATTACAGTTTCGCTTTGCGCCAGGGTTTCCGAAGCCCTTTCATTAAGGTTAGATATCTTAAATTTAATCACCCACCAATATGTCCTTGAGGTCTCATCTCCTGGGATTGAACGGAAGTTGAAAGTTCCTGCGCACTTTAAGAAGGCGCAGGGGAAGAATATCCAGATCGTTCTCAAATCACCTTCATCAACGCTCACTGGTAAGCTAATTGCCGCTGATGATGAGGAAATAGTCTTAGAGACTAAGCAGGGAGAAGAGTTAAAGATAAAATACACGGAAATCAAAAGTGCCAATGTAAAGATTGTTGACTGGAAGGATTATTACCAATCTGGAGGAAAAGGTGAATAAAGAGGTTGCTAATATATTAGCCCAATTAGCCCGGATAAGAAATGTTGACATCTTTTATGTTGTGGAAACACTGCGCCTCAGTATAATTGAGGGATTAAAGAAGAGGTTTGGCGAAGCAATTGAACCGGAGGTTATTATCAATCACGAAACCGGGGAGATAAAGGTCTTTTTCCAAAAGCGGGTTACCGAAGTGGTTAAAAACCCAAATACCGAAATCTCCCAAGAAGATGCCCAACGCATTCATCCGCAAGCAAAGGTTGGTGATTTAATTAAGGAGGAATTCCCAATCAAGGAGATTGGCCGTTCGGCAATCTTGCGGGCGGGCGACGAGTTAATCCGCCGCCTGCGGGAAGCGGAAAAGACAAAACTCTTTAAGGAATATCGGGAAAAGATTAAAAAGATTGAGACCGGAACAATTCATAAGATAACGGATAAGGAGATAATCGTCAACTTAGGAATGGTAGAAGGAATTCTTCTGCCCAAAGACCAGTTAAAGACCGACAGTTATCGTCAGGGCCAACCGCTCCGGGCTTACATCTACAAGGTGGAGAAGACTCCTATCGGACCGAAGATTTATCTCTCGCGGAGTCATCCCGAATTCCTTCGCAAACTCTTAGAGAGAGAGGTCCCGGAGATTAAAGCCGGGGTGGTGAAAATTCAAGGGATTGTCCGGGGCGAAGGCCGGGCAAAAGTGGCGGTTGTCTCCACCGATGATAAAGTTGACCCAGTTGGTGCCTGTGTGGGTTTTCGAAGGCAGCGGATTGAAAATATTGTTAAAGAACTCTCCGGGGAAAAGGTGGATATCATCCAGTGGAGTAGAGACCCAAAGATATTTGTCACCCGCGCCTTAGGACCAGCAAAGGTGCTTGATGTGATAAAGGAAGATGACTCTTTCACCATAATCTGCTCCGACAAAGACTTTCCAATCGCCATCGGCAAGAATGGCCAGAATGTGAATCTCGCCTCCAAACTTGTCGGGGCAAAGCTTGTCGTGATGCGGGAATCCGATTATAAAAACAAATTGATTATGGAAAAGGCGAAAGGGCAAGACCTCGCCAATTTTTCAATTCCGAAAAATATCCTCGCCACCCTCCTTGAAAACCAGGTGCTAACCGCCTTTGACTTCCTCTCACAACCGGTTGAAGACTTAGCCCGGCGCACCGGAATTGAACCCGCTCAATTGGAGAGCCTGCGGAAAGAAATTCGCGACCGATTGGGTGAAGAGCAAACAAGCCAAAGAGACCAATAACTTATGGATGTGATAAGGGTTAGAGACGCGGCGAAAAAACTTGGCCTCTCCTGTAAGGCACTCGTCTCGGTGATAAAGGAGATGGGACTTCCCGACCGGGGATATAGCTCTTATCTCACCCTTGAAGAGTATCGGAAAATAAGGGAAAAATTCCGTGAGGAGAAGGAAAGGACAAAGGAGAGTTTAAGATTTAGGGGCGGAAAACGGTTCACCACTCCGGTGAAGGTTTTAGACGAAAGGCAAGTTAAGGAGAAGGTGAGAAGAACCCTTATCTCCTTAGACCGAAAGGAGATTGTCCGAAAGCGGCGAAAGGAAAGGAGAAGGGAGATTGGCGTGAGCAAAAAGATTATTAAAATAACCCCCTATATGACGGTTGCGGAATTGGCAAACGCCTTTGAAAAACTACCTTCTGAGATAATCAAGAAATGTCTGGAGATGGGGGTAATTGTCACCATCAATCAACGACTTGACTTAGAGACCGAAATCCTTCTTGCCGATTCCTTCGGGATAGAAGTGGAGGTTGAAGAGATTGAAGAAACGATTGCGAAACAAGGGGAAGGCACTCCTGAGGCGGCGGAGAAAAAATTGCGCCCCCCGGTAGTGGTGGTTATTGGTCATGTCGACCACGGAAAGACTACCCTCTTAGATTACATAAGAAAGACCAAGGTGGCAGAAAAGGAAGCAGGACATATTACGCAAAATGTTGGTGCCTATGTGGTCAATTTCCAGG
>JBBIHO010000209.1:0-2919 GCA_037446935.1 Caldifarciminota bacterium
TCAAAAGAAAAATCTTTATAAAATTAAGAAAATTAAAATCAAAATTGGCTAAAAAATCAAATTTTATATCAATTATCAAATATAACTTTCAATCTATCACTTAATCCCTCTTTTGAGGTATCTTTTGAGGCGACACCAATTCTAAGATGCCATCCATCTTTTCATCTTTTTCGGAATCTGACAGAATGTGGAATAAAATGGCGGAGGAGATAAGATATTATTGAGACGGCTAACCCAGGATTTATTTGAGAATTCCAATACTCAAATTTCTCACCGGACAGACATCGCCAACTGTTTGACCTTCTCATCCCTTGAACCTCTGGCTTTGCCAGTGGGATTGTGGCAAGATAATAAATGGCAAGGATATATCGTTTGTCCCTATTGGTTCTGTTATGTCTTGAAAAATCAAATTTTTTCTTTATAATTTATTATGCCTAAGGGATTAGTGATTATACCAACTTACAACGAAGCGGAGAATATTCCGAAACTCATTCCAAAAATCCTCGCAATCTCTCCGGAGTTGGATATCTTAATTATTGATGATGCCTCACCTGATGGCACAGCGGAGATTGTCTCCGCAATCAAGAAGGAGAATGAAAGGGTAAATCTAATCTGCCGGGAGAGGAAGTTGGGATTAGGGACCGCCTATGTATTAGGGTTCAAATATGCCCTCCAAAACCACTACGATTATGTTGTGGAGATGGATGCGGACTTCTCCCATAACCCCGAAGACTTGCCCCACCTAATCAATGAACTCAAATCCGCTGACCTTGTCATCGGCTCCCGCTATTGTCAAGGAGTATCGGTCGTCAACTGGCCAATGAAGAGATTGCTCCTTTCATACTTTGCCAATCTCTACGCCCGGAAAGTGACCGGTTGCCCAATTAAAGACCTAACCGCCGGTTTTAAGGTTTATAAAAGAGAAACCTTAGCCAGTATCAATTTGGATAAGATAAAATCTGATGGCTATGGTTTTCAGATTGAGATTGATACCTATATCTGGCGGAAGGGATTCCGGATTAAGGAGGTTCCGATAATCTTCGTGGAAAGAAGGGCGGGTGTTTCAAAGATGTCAAAGCGTATAATCTACCAGGCATTCTTCTTGGTCCTCCGCCTGGGGTTTGAAAGACTCATCGGTAAATAAAGGGATGTCTCAGAATTGGGATTTAGAATCTCCATTCCTCCTTTCTCTCTTTGCCATCTTTTCGGCCTCCGTTCCCCTCCAATTTGAAATCATCTTCGCCTCCTTATCTTTCGGCTATATCTCAGGCAGTATACCCTTCGGTTATCTTCTGCCACTACTCAAAGGAATTGACATCCGAAGATATGGGAGTAGAAATCCCGGTTTTACCAATGTCGCCCGAAATCTGGGTCTAAAATTAGCCCTCCCGGTCCTGCTCTTAGATATTGCCAAAGGATTTCTCCCTACCTTCTTTGCCCAGAACTTAGGACTCTCCCCCACTGCTGTCGGTTTGGGTGCGGTCTTCGGACATCTCTTCACCCCATTTCTCGGGTTTCGCGGTGGCAAAGGTGTCGCGACAACCTTTGGCATCCTCTTAGCCCTCTTTCCCAAAATATTCGCTATCGGTGCCGGTGTCTGGATTATCACCTTACTTCTATCCTCTTATGCCTCCCTCGCTTCCCTCTTATTCTCCATCATCTTCCTCATCTTCGCATTCGTCAATAAAATTACCCCCGTTGATAGAATAATTCTCATCGCCATCCCCTCCCTTCTAATCACAAAACATATCCCAAATATCAAAAGACTCCTCTCCGGTAAAGAAGTGAAGACCCGGCTCCTTTCAATCCGAAAGCGAACCACCACCCCACCCAACTTAGAAAACCCTCTCATCCTCTTTCTCGGTGCCGGGCGCTGGGCACAGAGCCTTGCCTTACTCCTCGCAAAAAAGGCAAAGGAAATAATCCTCTGGGAAGGTAAGGAATCAGAAGGTAAGAGGTCAAAAGAGATACCTGAGGATATTCCCTTTCCGCCGGTTATCAAATTTACCACCGCCCTCCCTCCCCTCCAAAATTTCCCAATCATATTCTTCTCTCTTCCCTCCTTCGCTTTAAGGGATGTCTTAGAGAAATTAAAAGGTCTCCCTATCCCCCAGAAGACAATCCTCATCTCCACAATCAAGGGTATTGAGAAAGACTCCACCAGCAACCGAATGAATCTACCCTCCCAAATCATTGAAGAATATTTTCCTCATAATCCAATCTTTGTCCTCGCAGGACCCGGTATACCTTATGAAATCGCCTGCGGAAAACCAGCATCACTCGTCATCGCTGGTAAAGATGCCAATTTAGGGAAAAGAATTAGAGACCTCTTATCTTCGGAAAATCTTCAACTTTCCTACCAGGACGATACAATAGGTGTTGAATTGGGCGGTGCTTTAAAGAATGTCTTTGCCATCGCCTGCGGAATTGCCGATGGCAAAGGATGGGGAGTTAATGCCAAGGCAAGTCTTCTAACCTATGGACTGCGAGAGATGATAAGGCTTTCGGTCGCAATGGGTGCCAAGCCCGAAACCTTATATGGACTTTCCGGTATTGGCGATTTAATCCTCACCAGTTTCTCCCCTTATTCACGCAACTACCAATTTGGGCAAGAGATTGGCCGCGGAAAAAGAGTGGCGGAAATTATCGGAAATACCAAGGGTGTGATTGAAGGAATCAGCACCTGTAAAAATCTCATCTCATTGGCAGAGAGATATAAGATTCATCTCCCGATAGTGGAAGAGGTATATAAGATTCTCTTCTTAAACGAAGACCCAGAAGTGAGCCTCCGGCGCCTAAAATTGGCAGATGAGTAAAAGGCGTTATTATACCCTACGCGAAATCTCTAAGATTATCAATGTGCCAATCTATACCCTTGCCTACTGGCAGAAGAAATTTTCCTTCCAGCCGAAGAAATAT
>JBBIHO010000210.1:0-2917 GCA_037446935.1 Caldifarciminota bacterium
CCTCTTATTATACATAAACTTATTGGAATTTCCACACATTTCGGGACACCACCACAATAGTTATAGTTTCCAAAACATAGGTCTTGGCTTTAAGTCTTTGGTTTTACAGAACTTATTGGATTTTCCTAAAAGTTGGGGGGTTGCCCCCTCTACCGTGTCCCTGGTCTTAATTTTACCCAAATTTTTGGTGTAAATAAAGGTCTAATTTCTTTACCGGTTAGAAGAGTAATCAAAGGTCTAATCTGTTTAGAGGTTTTTAGTCCAATCACTTTTCTAAAAAATCTTGCCGTTATGGGAGTCCAAAAAGGGGTGATTTGAGGGGTAATTTTTGGTGGAGTTTTTCGCCTAATTTGACGGGTAATTTTTGGTGTAGTTTGTCGTCCAATTTGTGGTCCAGTCAAAGGTCTAATTTAACCGTTGTGATGTTCATCTTTCCTGGGATTTTTGGCTATGATTAATAAGGAAGGAAGAGATGCGGGAAAACCGAGCGTTTGATTTTTTTTTGGTTTTATAGTATAATAAACGATGTAGGGTAAAATATAAGGAGAAGGCACTGGAAAGCCCTTATAAAGCCTTCCCTAAAATGGCGATGAGCCAGAATAAATAAAGGGGGGAGATAAGATGTTCCTTCTATTTATATCTTTAGTTTTTGCTGATGAACAAAGTGCCGGGGGAGCGAGTAGAATCCAAGGGAAATGGATAATGAGAGAAGTAGATACGGACGCATCGGAGCAATGGATAAGTTATTGTAACGGGGCTCCTTATCTTTTTGCATTTTGGGGACAGGAAAAGGCGATGCTCTTTAACCCGCAGGACTTTGGATTAACTTATCCCATAAGGATTGAATCATTAAGGACAAGGTTTTATGATCGTATGGGTGGCTTTACCGACTCCGCCTTTGTATATAAGATTTATGCCGGTGACGGTTCAACACTCCTTTTCCAATCAGAAACCCTTCTTGCGATTCGTCCTCCCACTCATTTCCTTTATGGTTTAAGTTCACCAGTGGTTATTGACAGCGGAAATTTTTATGTCTCAGTTGCCTCGCGAACTACTCCTTATCCCTATATCGCTACCAGTGAGGATTTTACCGGAAAGAGTTATTATGGCTCACCTCCTTCTTGGGTGCAATGGCCACCCGATTGGGGAGAGTATTTTATCTACGCCTTTGTTTCTTGGGGGGAACCTACTTCTGATGTCGGGTGCACAAGGATTATGGTGCCGACCGGCACAATTGATTCTACACAATCGTTAACCCCTGCCTGCTCGGTCTATAATTATGGAACGACAACTGCCAGTTATACGGTTCGGTTAAAGGTTGGGACATTCTTCACAACGACCGCATCGGTTTCTAATCATAGCCCGGGGACAAGACTTTATGTCACATTTCCAACAACAACCGCTAACTGGCCAAGAGGAATTCATCCTGTAACCTGCTCTACCGAACTTAGCGGTGATATGAATACCGCAAATGATAAGGCAACTGGCTCAGTCTTTGTCCGGGTTCTTGATGCCCTGACGGTTTCTATCAATTCACCGACCGGCACGGTGAATCAAGGCGGAACCTATCCGGTGCAGGCAACCGTGCGTAACAGTGGCAATACCACGGTCTCCTTTGATGTGAAGTTTGACATCGGTGATGGCTACACCGATACCAAGTCGGTATCTGACTTAGCACCCGGTGCCCAAATAACCGTGGACTTTAATGACTGGACGGCAAATACACCAGGCATTTTTGAAACGAAGTGCTCAACCCGATTGACCGGCGATATGGTAACTGCAAACGATAAGGCAACCGGCTCGGTTCTCGTTCAGTTCCTTGATGCCCAGTCTCTTTCAATCGTTGCCCCAACCGAAACGATAAATCAGGGAACGGTTATCACCCCACAGGCAATAATCAGAAATAATGGCAACACAACCCAGACAATCCAAGCCCGCTTCATAATCAATGATGGCTCCGGTTATAATTCCACTGCGAGTGCCATCCTTGGCCCAGGAGAAGAAGCAACTTATAGTTTCGCCCCCTGGACTGCCAATAACCCTGGTTCCTGGACACCGCAGTGTTCAACCGAACTTAGTGGTGATATGAATACTGCAAATGACAAGGCAACCGGCTCGGTTCTCGTTCGGTTCCTTGATGCCCAGTGTGTTTCAATTGATGAGCCGACAGGAACGGTAAATTATGGAGCGGTTATTCAACCGAAGGCGACTGTGAAAAATAATGGCAATACACCTCAGACCTTTGATGTTACATTCTATATTGGTAGTGAATATGAGAATACCCAGACGGTAACGCTTAATGCTGGAGAAGAAGAACAGGTCATCTTTGCGGACTGGACCGCTCAGCCCCTTGGAATTTTAGTGACAAGATGCACAACAAAACTCACCGGCGATATGGATAATTCAAATGATGAGGTTGAAGGGACGGTATTCGTCCAGCGCCTTGATGTCGGAACAATTGAGATTATTGCCCCAACGGATACGGTTGATTCCGGAACCGTTCTCACTCCTCAGGCAAAGGTTAAGAACTTCGGTAATACAACCGTCACCTTTGATGTCACATTCTATATTGAAGGCGCGAAATGGAGTTCCACAAAATCAGTGGTTGACCTGATTCCAGAAGAGGAGAGGACAGTTGACTTTGACTACTGGACAGCGGAACCGGTAGGCACACTCGCTATTAAATGCACTACTCAACTGGCAGGTGATATTTTCAATGGTAACGATAGATTAGAAGGTGAGGTGACTGTTCGGGGCGGCGGGCCGCTTGCTGGCTGGTTTAAGGTTGGCGAGATACCTCTGGAACCGGATAATAAAAGAATAAAGAGCGGTGGCGGAATAACAAGTTGTGGTTCTTTGCTATATATATTGAAAGGGAATAATACCCGCAGTATGTATAAATATATCCCAGATGCTT
>JBBIHO010000211.1:0-2884 GCA_037446935.1 Caldifarciminota bacterium
TTAATTCTATCCCTAACCCATGCCTTCCTAAATGTCGGCATTCAATCAAAGTTGTGCCACTGCCAACAAAAGCATCTAACACCCAATCCCCTTTTTTAGTGTATCGCAACATCATTTGCCGGGGAATCTGCGGAATGAAATTTCCCCAATACCAGCCGAGATGGGCACCTGAGGTATCCCTTTTATCTAATACCCAAAGACTGTCAGTGATAATATCATCGTATTCCTTCCAGCGCAAGAGATTTATTTCATTAATCTTGCCTGTCTTGATTTTATGGATACCCCTTTTTAAGCGCTCAAGATAATAATTTGCTCTTTCCCAAGTTCGTGATTCTAAAATCTGATTCAATTCGGAAATTAGAACATCTTTCCGTAGAGAGATTGTATCGCCATCAGGACCGATATTTAGTAATCCCACACGGTCACTTTTTGGCGACTTTATAATTTCTCGTAAGTTAAAAATTTCCTCCTTGAAGGAATTAAAATCATTTTTGCCATTCAGCCGCTCCAAAACCTCACAGAGTTTTGTCTTGTTAAATATGACCGTTTGGGGAGCAAAAGGAACCGACTCCAAATCGGCAATAAGTACCATTTGCCCCCCATTTTTTATCACTTTTGTCGTTCTTTTCATTGCAACAAAGGCATATCATCCCTTGGCGATGACTAAGCCATAGACCTCTTTTGCCCCATTTTCCTTTAAGACCTTAGCCGCCGCCGATAAAGTAGCACCAGAGGTTGTCACATCATCAATCAGGATAACATTTTTCCCAGAAATGTCAAATCCTCTTCGGAAGGCAAAGGCATCGGCAATATTCTTAAACCTCTCTTCGGTTGATAATTCGGTTTGACTCTTCGTATTCTTCTTCCGCAAGAGGCAGGGATTGGATGGAAGTCCGGTATTCTCTTCAATCCTTCGGGCAAGGATTTCGGACTGGTTATAACCCCGCTCCCTGATTTTTGCCCGATGGAGCGGAATCGGCACAAGAGAATCCGCATTCTTCAAAATCGGGTCATTGGTCAAAAGTGAAGAAAGGGCATCCCCAAAAATTTCTCCCAACTTCTTTTTGCCCTTATACTTAAACTCCTCAATCATCTTCTTAAAGGGTGGTGTATATAATCCGAGTGCCCTTATCCTTTCTAAATCTAATCTCGGTAAGCATCCTTCACACCTTCCGCGATAAGGAACTGGTCGGGCGCATTTCGGACAGACCCCCAAAGCCGAGGTGAAGAGTCGCTCTTGACAATCAAAGCAGAGCATACCCTTTTCTATCTCCCGCTCACAGCCCATACATAAAATAGGATAGAAAAGTGAGAGGAAGGAATTTGCCAAATCCTTGAGAATTGCCACTTTACTATGCCTTTTGAAAACGGATATATAAAATTATCCCGAAAATTATTAAAGAGATCGCAATCAATTGATTGGTTAAGAAGTTGGCATAATCTTCATAATACCGAACGAAGTCTATGAGAAAGCGAAAGAGGGCATAAAGGATAAGGGTTATGGCAAAAAGGGAACCATCTTTTAACCGCTTCCTCTCTAAAAATAGGACGAAGAAGAAAAGGATTAAGCCAAAGAGAGAGGAATATAACTGGGTGGGATGAACCCGACCTAAAAATCCAGCAGGTGAGTCTTTTGGAAAATGAATCCCCCAGGGCAGATTGGTTGATTTGCCAAAACAGCAGCCATTCAGGAAGCAGCCAATCCGAGTAAAAAATTCTCCGAGGGCAACCGCCGGGGTAGCGGCATCCAGCATCTTCCTTAGCGGGAGTCTCTCTTTCTTAACATAATAGATGCCTAAGAGAAGGCTGCCAATATAACCACCGAAGAACATAAGACCGCCCAAACCACCACGCCAGAAGGCAAAGATGCCAATTAGGTCTCGCTCAAACTCATTCCAATGGAGGAGGACATATAAGAGGCGGGAGCCGACAATCGCCCCGAGAAGGATATAAAGTGCTAAATTGGTAATCTTCTCTTCTCGGACACCAAATCTTTTTGCCCGGGCAGAGGTCAATTTGATCCCGACGAGAAAGGAGATGAAGAGCATTAAGCCGTAGGAATAAAGATTAAATGACCCGAAACGGAGAATTATCGGAAACATCTTTTATTCTACCCCTTTTTTGCCAATTGTCAAACCTTACCGAGTCTTTCTAATTGCGGTCTTCGGCAAAGAGAGGGGGAATTTCGGTATTGAGAAAATTATTCCAATATTATAAGTTTTCTGATTCCGCTCGGAGAAGGAGATTTCAGTTGATAGAAGTAAATTCCGGAAGGGAGTTCTAACTGATGGATGACTCTGCCAATTCCGTTGATCTTCTTTATCATCCGTCCGCAGGCATCGTAAATCTCAACCTTTACCCCTTTGCCATTTATGGCGATGAATTCTAATCCCATACCCTTTCTGATAATCGTTGGATTTGAAGGAGGCGATGGAGGAAAGTTCCCTTTAATTCTCTTCTCCGCAATTCCAACCTGCTGTGCCCACCAGGATTGGGCGCTGTCACTATTTCTCTTTGCGGAGATGGTATCGGTGCCGCCGACAACCGCAAATACTACCCGATAATTTCCCCCGACCGGCAGGTTAAAAGGACCGGTGGCAAGACAGGTAGACCAATTGGTTGCGGTATTTCCCTGCGGCACTCGGATAAACCCTTTTAAGAAACTATCCTTCACCGCTTCGGACATCTGATTGGTTGGGGTAACATATCTTGAATGTTCAATCGCTGAGATATTGCTCATCACTGGTGGATAGATTAATCTAAGTCCAACGGTTGGATTTTGGGAACCCGTGGAACGGAAGGCGTAGATGAATCTCCGCATCGTATCACTGCGCACTAAGTTTGCAGTGTTGTTATAGACATCAAAGTCAAAGAAGAGGCCGGC
>JBBIHO010000212.1:0-251 GCA_037446935.1 Caldifarciminota bacterium
ATCCAAGAGAAGATAAAGTGATTGAGACATTGAATTTACGCAATTGTGCGGTATCAACCTCTGGTGATTATGGAAATTACTTTGAGGTCGGGGGAAAAAGATATTCTCATATCTTAGACCCCCGGACCGGTTATCCCGCAACCAATGTGACAAGCGTCACCGTCATCGGCAAGGAGACAGTATTTTGCGATGCCCTGGCAACCGCCATCTCTGTTTTGGGAGAGAAAGGAGAAGCAGTTCTCAAAAGATTT
>JBBIHO010000212.1:261-2832 GCA_037446935.1 Caldifarciminota bacterium
CCTGACTATCGGGCAATCGTCTATCTCTTGGATGGCAAGGAGATGAAGAGACTTGAATGGTAGAGGCGAGATATTACAAAAGGGAGGGGAAATTTCTGAGATGCGAACTCTGTCCCAATTTCTGCCTGATTGCAGAAGATAAGGTTGGCAGATGCTTAGGAAGGAAGAATATCGGCGGCAAACTTTATGCCCTCAATTACGGCGCGGTTGTCTCAATGGGGGTTGACCCAATGGAGAAGAAGCCTCTTTATCACTTCTATCCGGGAGAGGAAATCTTCTCCGTTGCCACTTATGGCTGTAATCTCTTATGTCCCTTCTGTCAAAACTGGGAGATTTCCCAGAAATACCAGCCAGCGCGCTACTTCACCCCGGAGAATCTGGTAAAGGAAGCAAAGAATAGCAATGCCAATTTTATCGCCTACACCTATACTGAACCCATAATCTGGTTTGAGTATCTCTTAGATGTTATGAAATTAGCCCAAGCAAAAGGAATAAAGAATGTCTTAGTGACGAATGGCATGATAAACGAAGAACCACTGAAAGAGATTCTTCCTTATGTTGATGCGATGAATATTGACCTCAAATCAATTCGGGAGGAATTTTATAAAGAATTTATAAAAGGGGACTTAAATACCGTCCTCAACACAATAAGAATCGCAAAGAAATCCTGCCATATTGAATTGACGAACCTCTTAATCCCCGGAAAGAATACAAGCGAAGAAGAGATAAGAGATTTGGTTAATTTTGTCGCTGATTTGGGTAAGGAGACCGTTCTCCACTTCTCCCGCTACTTCCCCCATTATAAAATCTCAATTCCCCCTACCTCAGTTGAGACCTTAAAAAAGGCGGAAAGGATTGGCAAAGAAAAATTGTACTATGTTTATGTCGGCAATATTGCGGGATTTAATAACAATACCGTCTGCCCGCAGTGTGGCAATCTCTTAGTAGTGCGGGACTATTTCAGTGCCAAAATCATTGGCATAAATAATAAGCGGTGTTCGGTATGTCAGCGGCCAGTAGATTTTTTATTATAATTTAAGGAGGGAAAATGCAAAAGAAGAGTATCGGTTTGGTGATACTTTTAATAATCATCGGCGGGATCTTAGGGGCCGCCTTCTCCCAGTATCTCTCCGGACTCTTTCCAGAAGGACCGGTTAAGAACTTCTTCTTCAAGGCGATTGAATTCGGACTGAAGAATGCAACCTTCAATCTCGGATTCCTTACCTTTGCCCTTAGCTTTACCTTCAACATCACTGCCTTTACTGCCCTCTTTACCGTCCTCTTACTCTATATAATTATGAAACTTTAATCTACAAAACCCCATTTGCCCCTTCCTTAGAATATACTCAATTTAACCTCCCACATTTTTAATCTGCCCTTTACGAAAGAGTTTCTGCCATCTTTCGTTTAAACATATCCCAAAAGAGATGAAAAGATAGATGAGATTTTAAAATTGGTGTCGCTTCAAGAGATTCCTTCAAAGAGAGATTAAGCGATAGATTAAAAGAGATATTTAATAACTGATATAAAATTTGATTTTTTAGCCGATTTTGAATTTAATTTTCCAAATTTTATAAAAATCTTTCTTTTGACAGATGAGGAGGTATCCCTCCCCCCACGGCAATTTGAAAAGATAATCCCCCTCTATAAATATAGAGTAAAAAATTGGGTAAAATGTTTCCAAAATCTTTAAGATTCTTTCCCAAATTTTTATACTTTGGCACGAATTTTGCTCCTATATTGGGAAATGGTATATCCAATCTTTTTATCCTCATTGGTGATATTGGTTGCGGTCAAGGTATAAGCAAATTCGCCTTTGGCGGTTTCGCCGCAATGAGGGATAAGGAATTTGCCTGGAAGATTATCTTTGATGAAAAGAGTGTATTGACAAAAGGTGAATTATACCTTATTATTAAAGATGTTACAAAAATCCAAAAATGGAGGATTTATGAAACTATTAGCACTTTCATTAATCTTAATCAGTTTTTCTTTTGCCTCCGTTTCCTCGGACGGGAGCGGAGCGAGTGAAAGGAGCATCCTTTCCCCAAATGACTCCGAACAACTAACCACTGATATGCTTCTTCAAGAAATCTCCCCGACGCCTGAACCCTCTCCTTCTTCTATTCAAATCCCCTATACGATTGAATGGCGGATTCCCCTTCCTGATTCCTTCCATGTCGGCTTGACGCCGGTTAACGATACATTGCTTTGGGTATCCGAAGGTTGTGCGGTTGTGGGCTCTGCTGACCCTCAGGAGGTCCATATTTATAATTTGCGAACAAGACAACTCGTTGACTCTTTTAACCAGACTCCGGCGCCTTCTGACCGTTGGGGCTGGCGGGATATGACCTGCCGCGGTGATACCGTTTTTGCCTCTTTCAGTTCTACGGTCTTAGCAATTCATGTCCCAACCCGAACAGTTGTCCGTTCTTTTAGTCCGGGAACCGGACTTACGGTTCATCGCGCCTTAGCCAGCGACCCGCTTGATTCCCTCTTCGCCCTCAATTTCGCCACCCCCATCTGGAAGTTCTACAAGAACACACCATTTAACCCACACTCTTATCCTAATGT
>JBBIHO010000213.1:0-2811 GCA_037446935.1 Caldifarciminota bacterium
TTGAGCGGAAGCCGTTTAAGGTTCTGATTGAGCCAAAAATCCTTAATGAATACTTTGATTTCCATACCCTGCTTTTACGCTATGGTTTGACCGGGGCTTAAACGATGACCAATTGGGCGGTAATTGAAAACAAGATAAGTGCTATCAAAAGGTATCTTAAAATATTAGCCCGTTATAAAAGATACTCAAAGGAAGCGATTGCTAAAAATTTGGATTTACGCGGGGCGGTGGAACGGTATCTTTATCTTGTCTGCCAGGCAACGATTGATTTAGCTGGGGCGGTGATTGCCGATAAAAACTTCCGCAAGCCAACGACGATGAGCGAAGGTTTTCATATCCTAAACGAGGAAGGGATTATCGCTAAGCGACTAACCGAAAAGATGGTTCAGATGACAGGCTTCCGGAATATTTTAGCCCACGACTATGAAAGGGTTGATTATAATATTCTTTACGATATATTACACAAAAGATTAAGAGATATTGAGGAATTTATAAGGAAGGTAGCAACTTTGAAATAGAGGGCAGCGACTAATTTTTATTATTCTGAGTTAGGTTTTATTTAATGCTTTCCTGCAAAGAGAGTCGTCCACCTCACTTTGGAAAAGGGAAAATTATCGGTATAATCATCTCCACCCATTAGGAATTATAAGAGTTTAATCCACTCACCTTTGGCGGAAAAGTGATGTGAGCGAATGGAGGCGGATATGGATAAAAGTCGGACGCTATGCGAAGCAGTGGCGCTCGCCAGAGTGAAGTCTCGCCTCAAAGAGGCGGATAGCTAACTTAATTTCCGAGGCGAATGCCTTAACTCTGTAGAAGAAAATTAGAGATAGTATCAGAGAGGCCATCTCAATTACGCTCGGAATATCGCCCCAAATATGATTGGGAATAACGCTCTCAATATCACCCAAAATATCGCCCGGAATATCGTTCCCAATATCATCCTTTATATCACCCCCTCGCTCTGAAAATACTATAAGTTTTGTCTAATCAAAGACTTAAAAGAAAATTTTTGCCAGGCTAAAATCTGATGTAAAATTAGGTATGGGCAGCGATGTATTTGACATCTCTCTTTTTTAATATAGAATAGGAAGTTATGCTAAAACTGACTAATACCCTTTCCGGGAAGAAAGAGCCATTACTTTTGATTGAAGATAAAAGGGTTAAGATTTATACCTGCGGAATGACAGTTCAGGACTCTCCCCATCTGGGACATCTGCGGACCTTTGTCTTTGCTGATGTCCTGCGGCGGTTCTTAGAATATCTTGGTAATGAAGTCATCTTTGTTATGAATATCACCGATATTGATGATAAGGTCTTAGAAAAGGCAAAAGAAGAGAAGAAAGACTATCGGGTTATTGCCCAGCGATATATTGATGAATTTTTGGCAGTAGCGGAGAAGATGAATATCAGAAAAGAGACTGACATCTATCCAAGGGCAACCGAGCATATCCCGCAGATGATTCAACTGGTAGAAAGATTATTAAAAAATGGTCTTGCCTATATCTCAGAAGGCGATGTCTATTTTGACATTAGCAAATTCCCAACCTATGGCAAACTATCAAAAAAGAAGTTAGATGATTTAATCGCCGGGGCAAGGATTGCAGTCGGCGAGAAGAAGCGAAACCCAGGAGACTTTGTCCTCTGGAAGGGTTATAAGGAAGGCGAGCCTTACTGGGAGGCACCTTTTGGTAAAGGTCGTCCGGGCTGGCATCTGGAATGCTCGGCAATGTCAATGCATTATTTGGGTGAGACATTTGATATCCATATCGGTGGTGAGGATTTAATCTTTCCCCACCACGAGAATGAGATTGCCCAGTCCGAAGGGGCAACCGGTGTGCCATTTGTCAACTACTGGCTCCATAATGCCCTCCTATTATTACGGGGGGAGAAGATGGCAAAGTCAACAAAGAATTATTTTCTGGCAAGCGAGGCATTAAAGAAATACCACCCGAATGTCATAAGACTCCTTCTATTAAAGGCGCATTACCGAAGCCCCTACGAGTTCACACCGGAAAGGTTAGAAGAGGCAAAGAGTCAATGTATAATGTTAGAAGAATTCTTTTATTTCTGCGAGAAGATGAATCCGGCATTTAATTTTCGTCCGCCGGATAGTTTTCTCTCGGCAATGCTTGACGACCTGAATACCCCGCAGGCATTTGGCGAAATCTTTAAGTTGGTGGAGGAGCGTTTCAAAGCGGATAATATTTCAAAGGAGGATAATGAGCGAATCTATTCCTCGGTCCGCTCCGCACTCAATATCTTAGGATTTGAGACAGGAAAGAAAGATAGATGGGTAGTAATTGCCGAGTTTGAAGATAAGGTTTCTATCAATAAGAATTTACTAATTGAAGCGAGGCAACTTGCGCGGGAGAAGGGAAGGTTTGACATTGCGGATAGAATCCGCACCGCAATGGAAAAACTTGGCTATGAACTGCGGGATACAAAAGAAGGAACCGACATCATCTTCCGAAGCGATTTCCCATCCGATATCGAACGAGCCATCCAAATGATTGAGGAATTAAAAAAGGAATTAAGAGAAGAAATTGAACTGGATAAAAAAGGTGAAAAGCAATACCTTTCGGAAATAATTGATTTACTTAAGAAGGCAGTGATAAAATAATTTCTCCGCATTTTGCTTTGCGCCAAAATGATTAAGAGCCACTCACAGCGTGCGGGAGCGAAGCGCCGCTAATTTTCCTTGACAGGGAAACCTTTTGAGATCGCATGCAGGATAACAGGCAGTTCGCCGTTACGCCAAATTTGGCACAAGAGGCGAATTCCCGATATGAACCGGTTGGGCGAAATGCC
>JBBIHO010000214.1:0-2799 GCA_037446935.1 Caldifarciminota bacterium
GCAAAGATCAAAAACCAGGACCTGCGAATTATCTTTGGTTTTGAATAGAAGATGATAAAAAAAATTACGCTCATCCTCTTATCCCTACTCTCACTTCCTTCTCTTTATGCAAAAGATACTCCCGACTCAGCGATCTATCTTTTAAGTCTGAGGGGTCCAATCGGTCCGGCAGCGAGCGAATATATCAAGAGAGGAATTAAGATAGCGGAGAGGGAGCGTGCCTCTTGCCTGGTCTTAAAATTAGACACCCACGGCGGATTGGATGAAGCGATGCGGGAAATCGTCCAGGCAATCCTTCTCTCGTCGGTCCCTTTTATAACCTTTGTCTATCCCCCCGGAGCAAGGGCTGCCTCTGCTGGCACCTTCATCTTAATGGCAAGCCATATCGCTGTGATGGCAAAGGGCACTTCGTGTGGTGCTTGTCACCCGGTAGCAATCGCCGGTAAAGAAATATCCGAAGAGATGAAAATTAAGATTGAAAACGATGCTGTCTCCTTTCTCAAATCACTGGCATTAAAAAGAAAGCGGGATACAATCTTTGCGGAAGAGGCAGTAAGAAAAAGTGCTACTCTTACCGACCAGGAAGCCAAGGCGCGAGGTGTAATTGATTTCCAGGCGAATTCCGATTCGGAACTAATAAATAAAATTGATGGCTTTGCGACGGAGATTAATGACCAAGAAATAATTATTACGACGCGAAACAAATCTATCCGCTATCTTAATATGAACGCGCGGGAAAAACTCTTTCAACACTTGACAAATCCCAATCTGGCTTATATCTTACTTATGATCGGTATGTACGGAATAATCTTTGAACTGCAAAGTCCCGGTTCTCTCTTTCCGGGAGTTATTGGTGTCATCTCTTTAATCCTGGCTCTCTACTCCTTTCAGATTATCCCGGTAAATTATGCCGGATTATTTTTAATTGGACTGTCTTTTCTTCTCTTCTTGTTGGAGATAAAAATTACATCCTATGGACTACTCACCATCGGTGGCGTAACCTCTTTCGTTTTAGGCTCCCTTCTCCTCTTTCCTACGCAGTCTCCCTTTTTCCCTTTTTCTCCTGCGACAATAATAATTGTTAGCCTCCTCACGATAATCTTCTTCCTCCTAATTGTCGGATTGGGGATTAAGGCGCATCTTAAAAAGCCGACCACCGGAAAAGAGGGAATGTTAAATTTGATCGGCGAAGTAATCTCCGCAACCCCTCCTTCCCAAGGAACGGTCTTTGTGCGCGGAGAGTACTGGCAGGCAGTATCTTTATCCGGACCCTTGAAAAAGGGAGATAAAGTAAAAGTAGTAGAAATTGATGGAATGATATTAAAAGTGGCAAAATATCTACCGGATGAAAAGAAATTGGAGGGCGATTGAATACTTAATGTTTGATGGCAGCAAAACTATTAGACGGCAGATTCGTTTCCGAGAAGTTAAGAGAAGATTTAGTTAAGGAGATAAGCCTCCTTAAAGAGAATGGAGTTTTTCCCTCCTTAAAAGTCTTATTAGTTGGTGACTACCCTCCATCCCTCATTTATGTCCGAAACAAAGAGATTGCCTGCCGGCGGGTTGGGATACGAACCCATACCGAAAGACTTCCCAAAAATACGCCAGAAGATAAAGTTATTGCCTTACTAAAAGAATGGAATGAAGATGATACCTCCGGGATATTGGTGCAACTTCCCCTTCCCGAAGGAATAGACAAGAAAAAGGTATTTATGACAATAAATCCTAAAAAGGATGTTGATGGGCTCACCCCAACCAACCTTGGACTCCTACTATCCGATACGCCATATTTCTTTCCCTGCACCCCGGCTGGCATCTTGGAACTTCTACGATTTTACGGCATAGAAACCAAAGGAAGATATGTAGTAATCTTAGGACGCGGGGAACTGGTAGGCAAGCCGTTGGCCAATCTCCTTCTCCGAAAGGGGCAGGATGCCACCGTAACGGTTTGCCACACCTTCACCCGTGATGCTTACAACTTTACCCGCCAGGCAGATATCATTGTCTTGGGTATGGGAAGGCCAAATTTCTTAAAAGGAGATGCGATTAAAGAAGGTGTTGTAATCGTTGATTGTGGTATCTCGAAAATTAAGGAAAAAGGGGAGGAGAAGATAGTAGGCGATTGCGATTTTGCAAGTTGTGCGGAAAAGGCAAGTTATATCACACCGGTTCCCGGCGGGGTTGGTCCCATGACTGTAACGATGCTTCTAAAAAATACGGTAAAAGCGGCGAAGATGCAAAAAGGAATATGAGAGAATATCAAATATATAAGGAAATGATTGAAAAGGAATTAAGGAAAATATTTCAAAACTTGAAGGATTGCCCGGAAGAACTTTTGAAAAGTATGAAATATGCGGTATTTTCTGGTGGCAAACGGTTGCGACCGGTTCTAACATTACTTAGCTTTTCCGCCAGCGGTGGCAGGTCTCTAAGAGAGTGTCTTCCCTTCGCTTGCGGAATTGAACTTATCCATACCTTTTCCCTTATTCACGACGACCTTCCGGCAATAGATAACGATGATTTCCGACGCGGACGATTCTCTCTCCATAAAGTCTTCGGAGAAGGTCTCGCACTTCTGACTGCTGATTGTCTATTTGCCCTTGCCTTTGAGACATTTTTTAAGGGAATCAAGAAAGGCCGTGATGGGAAATCAGTTTGGCTTAAAATCTCCGCCTTGCAAGAAATTACAAATGCGATCGGTGCTGGCGGTATGGTCGGCGGACAGGTTCGGGACATCTTAAATTTCGTGTCAGAGCGAAGCGCGCGGGAAACCGATTTGCGACCCTTTCCCAGTCCGCA
>JBBIHO010000215.1:0-2797 GCA_037446935.1 Caldifarciminota bacterium
GAGGAATCTCTCAATCTGAAAGTCCGCGGCAAGGGAGACGATCTCCTCCATAATTGCGGATTCGGTCATCCGATAGCGCCTTGTGCGAAAGATGGCATCAAAGGGATGATAGTTCGTGTGGATATGGTAGGCGGTGCGGATATTATCAAGGACGGTCATCGTGGGGAATAAACGGATGCCTTGAAATGTCCGGACGATACCTCGCTTAGTGATTTTGTGTGGGGGCAGGCCTGTGATCTCCTCGCCTTGAAATAGAATCCTTCCGCTGTCTGGTTTATAGATACCGGTGAGGAGATTAAAGACCGTTGTCTTACCGGCACCGTTTGGTCCGATTAGTCCGACAAATTCTTTTTGGGCAACCTTTAAGGAGAAGTTCGCAACTGCCCGTATACCACCGAAATTCTTATTCATTGCGCAAACTTCCAACATAATTATCCCCGGAGGAACCGCATCTCCTTTTGGCCAAAGAGACCTTGGGGTCTTTTAATCATAATAATGATTAGAAGGAGGGGATAGATGATAAATCGCCATTCTATTAGATCCGGAGGAAGCAAAACCCGCAGACCCTCAATTAAGGAAACCCAGATGACCGATGCGCAGACCGTTCCTGTGATACTACCCATCCCACCCAAAACGACGATGAGGAGGCAGTCAATTGACTTCAAGAATTCAAAGTTTGTGGGATGGAGGAAGGAATAGAGATGGGCATAAAGCCAGCCGGCAAGTCCGGCGAAGGCACTTCCGAGAGAAAAGGCGAGCACCTTATACCACATCGTTGCCACTCCCATAACATCCGCGATAATCTCATCCTCCTTGAGGCTGATGAGTGCCCTGCCGTATTTGGAATATGCGAGATTTCTGATGATGATGAGGACGATGAGGAAGAGGATGAAGGTATTCTCTAAGTTCGTCAACCTTGGTATTCCTAACATCCCCCTTGAGCCACCCAATTCCGGAATGAGGTGGTCTGTGTTATCAAAGAGGACCTTAACGATAATGCCGAACCCTAAGGTGGCAATCGCTAAATAATCGGTTCTGAGACGAAGAATTGGGATGCCGACCAAAAGGGCGATGATGCCGGTGAGAGAAAAGGAGAGGATAAGCGAAAGGGGGACGATGATTGGCGAGTGAGGAAGGGTTTTTGTGAGGAGGGCTCCGGTGTAGGCGCCAATGCCATAGAATGCCGCCTGACCTAAGGAGAACTGCCCGGAAAAGCCATAGATTAAATTTAATCCCAGAGCAAGGATAGTGATTATTCCGACATAAAGGATAATCTGTTGGAGATAGGGATTTGCGAGATTGGTGACGAATGCCACCTTCAGGCTTATGTAGATGAGGCAGGCGATGAGGAGAAATCTTGACATCTATATCTTCTCTACCTCTTCCCGGCCGAAGATACCGGTTGGCTTAAAGATGAGGAAGATAATCAAGAGGGAGAAGGCGATAGCGTCACGGAAGGTGGAGGAGATATAAGCGGTGGTTAGGACTTCCAAGATTCCGAGAATCACTGCCCCGACGACTGCCCCCTTAATTATTCCGATACCGCCCAGAACCGCAGCCACAAATGCCTTTAATCCGGGCATTATCCCCATAAAGGGATGAATCTGAGGATAGGCAATGCCATATAAAATCCCGCCGACCGCGGCTAATGCGGAACCGATGCCAAATGTGAGCGATATGATATTATCAACATTTATTCCCATAAGTGCGGATGTCTCTTTATCATAGGCGACCGCACGCATTGCCATACCAACCCTCGTCCGATAAAGGATAATTTCCAAAAGCAAAAGGAAGAAAAAGACCGTGAGAAGAACGGTGATGGTGATTGAATTGATGGTTATCTTTCCGAGGGCGATATTCCGCACCGTAAATGGTTGGGGATAGGCTAAGAAGTTTGGTCCGAAGACAAACTTGAGACTCGTAAAATATTCTAAGAAGAGGGATACCCCCATCGCGGTTATCAAGAGATTTATCCGGGGGGCATTCCTTAATGGCTTATATGCCAATTTCTCAATCGCCATTCCCAAACCGGCACAGACCACCATGGCGATTGGGAAGACGAGAGGGAAGGGCAGATTATAGAGGGTAAGGCAGAAATATCCAACATAGGCACCAATCATAAATATATCGCCGTGGGCGAAGTTTATTAACCGCACAACCCCATAGACCATCGTATAGCCCAAGGCAATTAAGGCATAGACACTTCCTAACTGCAAACCATTTAGAAGTTGCTGGCAGAGATAAGCCATAAATTAACCACTAATCTGGCTTGACGGTTGCTACATAGACCTGCCTGCCCCCTTTATACTGGAGAATCACAGCACTCTTTATTGGGTTGCCATTCTCATCAAACGAAATCTCACCGGAGACACACTTAAAATCCTTTAATGCCTGGAGTGCCTCTCGCACCTTTTCCGGGTCTTCGGAATTGGCAAGGCGGAGGGCGGATAAGAGAAGACAAGTTGCATCATAAGCGAGTGTTCCTAAGGCATCTGGTTTTGTGCCAAACCGCTTCTCATACTTACTAACCCATTCCACAACCTCTGGCCTTGGGTCATCCGGCGAGTAGTGATTAGTGAAATAACCGCCATCAATTGCCTCTCCGGCAATCTTCACCATATCTGGTGAATCCCAGCCGTCGCCACCCAAAAGGACTGCCTTGATTCCCATCTGCCTTGCCTGTTTTGCGATGAGTGCCACCTTATTGTAGTAATCAGGCAGAAAGAGGACATCTGGTGAACTTGCCCTCACCTTAGTCAAGAGGGAGGAGAAATCAACATCATCCTTAGAATAAGAT
>JBBIHO010000216.1:0-2736 GCA_037446935.1 Caldifarciminota bacterium
TTACCGAAGCGTCGGGTATAAGACTTTTTTCCGCATAATAAAGAAGAGAGCAAAAAGGCGGATGCCTATGAGAGCAGAAGAATCTAATCCGCTTTAAGTTAAGATAAGTCTAAGGCCTTCATCCAATAATTGTCATCCCTTTTATTACTCACCTTGCCGCAGCGGGGACATATCCCAACCTCTTCTTCTGGTTCAATCCATAAGGCTAATCCTCCTAAAACATTAATCTTTATAAAAGTTATACAAGGGATTAGCCCTTTAATCAAGCCTATTTTCAAAAAGTAGCGAAGGGCCTAATTTCCTAACCGCTTGCTTGATATGAGTGGATTTGAGTTGAGCGGGCACGGCGACTAAAGGCTGAACCAATCCGTCTGATTTTTTTGTTGCCCTCTCTTCTTTTTCTCATAGCGGTTGTTAGCCAAATCTTTTCAGGAGTTTATAGAATTGCACAAGGGCAGAAGAGATTTCCTCTTCTTTACGCACATCGCTCAGGAAGGTTATGAGGCAATGGATTAAGAGGAGGTGGTAAAAGCCGTGATAGGAGTTTTTGATTGATTTTGCTAATGTGAGAATCTCTTTTATGTCCGCTCCCCGATTTATCTTTGCGGAAAGCCCAATTATCTGTCCATTAATCCTCTTTAGACGCTCCAAAAATTCAATTCTCCATTTTTTATTCATAATCTCCATTTTAGTTTAAGATGTTCTCTTTGGCAAGGGGTCTTGAGTTAAATTTCTTTGCTTATCCGGTCGTTCTGCTCCTGTAAAATACCAAGTGTTATCTAATCTTTCGTTTCTCTTCTTACCTCCTCAATCAAATTTCTTTACCTTTTAAGTTTCATTTATGATTTCTCATTTTTCATCATTTTTATTTTAATTTAAAGTCTGATCTTTCTTTTTAGATTATCTTTCTGATTTAGAAAGGCATCGCGTGTGGCGTCTGGGGGTGCGGAGTAGGGGCATACCCTATCCCATTCCGAAATCAAGTCAGTCTTTGTTTTGCGATGGGATACCCCTTTCAGGTGCGGATATGTTCTAAGATCTTCTCCTTGACCAGTTCGGGTGGAAATCTTCCTTTACTCCTTTTCATAACCTGGCCGATGAGAAAGGTTAATACTGTCTCTTTTCCCTTCTTATAACTCTCTACTACTGAGGGGTTGTTAATTATCACCTCTTTAACAATCCCTGCCAGTTCTGAAATATCTGCCACCTTCTCCAGTCCTTCTTCTTTAACAATCTCCTTGGCACTCCTTCCTTCCTTTGCCATCTTAAAGAAGACATCCTTTGCTACCCTTTGGGTTATCCGGCTTTCTTTTAAGAGGATAAGGAGTTCGGAAAGACTTTGGGGCGAAATCTTAAAATGGACAATTGAGATATTCTCTTCGTTTAAGATTCTTGCTACTTCGTTTATTACCCAACTGGCGGTTAATTTATAATCGGGGAGAAATTTCACCAATTCCTCGTAATAGTCCGCAATCTCACGCTCCCTGGTTAAAATCACCGCCTCCTTTTCGGATAGGTTGTAGTCCCGGATGAATCGGCCCCTCTTTTGGGCGGGTAATTCTGGTATCGTATTTTTAATCTCGGCAATCTCTTCTTCTTTGATCAGTAATGGTGGCAAGTCTGGCTCCGGAAAGTAGCGGTAGTCTTCGGCTTCTTCTTTCATCCTTTGCGGAACCGTTCTCCTCTCCTTTTCGTTCCAGAGGAGTGTCTCTTGTCTTATCGGCTCTCCGGATTGAAGCCTTGCCCTTTGCCATTCTATCTCATAAGATAATCCATCCCGAACGCTCTTTAAGGAGTTGAGATTCTTTAATTCCCGCCTGATCCCAAGTTTATCACCAATCTTCAATGATATATTCGGTTCGCATCGGAGATGACCCTTTTCCATATCACCAGAAGAGACATCTAAATATCTCAGGATACTTCGCAATTCGGCGAGGAATTCCACTGTCTCCTCCGGGCTTGTCAAGTCGGGTTCGGTGACAACTTCAATCAGAGGGATTCCGCAACGGTTGAAGTCAATTAGGGTATGAGAGGCGGTATGGATGAGTTTTCCGGCGTCTTCTTCTAAGTGGAGTCTCCTGATTCTTATCTTCTTCCCTTTCATCTCTAAGAAGCCATCGGTTGCCAGTGGTTGTTGATATTGGGTTATCTGATAGCCTTTCGGCAGATCCGGATAGAAGTAGTGTTTGCGGGCAAAGGTTGAAAGAGGATTAATTGTGCAGTTAAGGGCAAGGGCAGACTTGATTGCCAGTTTCACTGCGGCATCGTTTAGAACTGGCAAGACCCCCGGAAAACCGAGGCAGATCGGACAGACATTGGTATTTGGTGCCTCACCAAATTCTACCGGACAGGAGCAGAAGAGTTTCGTCTTCGTATTCAGTTGGATATGGACTTCAAGGCCAATCACTACTTCATAGTCTTTCATAGGCATAGGCCACTTCCAGGACAGTCTTCTCTTCAAATGGTCTGCCAATAATCTGGAGACCAACCGGTAGGTTATTGATACCTTTCTTGGTAGGGATTGAGATTGCCGGTAGTCCGGCGAGACTTGCCGGTATTGTGAAGATATCGGCGAGATACATCGTCAATGGGTCAGAAATCTCACCCAACTTAAATGCCGGCTTTGGGGTTGTTGGTCCAATGATGATGTCCACTTCCTTAAAGGCGTCCGTAAAGTCTGCCACAATCAATCTCCGGACCTGGACACCCACTCCGTAATATTCCTCGTAATATCCC
>JBBIHO010000217.1:0-2719 GCA_037446935.1 Caldifarciminota bacterium
ATAGATATTTGAGAGTTCCAAAACCAAAGCCGATTTCTTAAAGGGCCCAATCTTTGTCTGCTCGGTAATTGCTGCCGGTGCATAAACGGTTACCGAACCGATGCGGTGATTATTTCCTTCAATGAAGTCGTTATAATAGGCAGTAGAGCATCTCTTAGGATATGTCCCCGGACGGACATTGGCGGTCCAGTCCGGGAAATTGACGATTGTCTGCGAATAGGGATATAGCGCTTCAACGACAACCATTGCCGAGTAGAAATCCCCGATGCGATAATAGACCGGAGTGCCAGCGGTTGCCGGACTATTGTTCCCAATCTCGGCGGAGACCGGAACGGTCGTTCCGGAATCAACCAAATTCGGTGGCGAGTTGAGGGCAAGCGTCCACATATCAATCCGGGGTGTGCTTATCCCATATACTACAAGATTATCCACATAAACCCCATCATAGGTGACGCTCTCATTACTTTTGAAGTGAAACCGAATGCCATCCGCAGTTGCCGGTAGGATATAGGAATATTCGCGCCACCGCCGGTCGCGGCCGGTGCGGGTGATAATTGTTCGCCAGGTATCAGCGGAACGATACCGAACATAGATTGAATCCCGCCCGCTCTCAATATCGCGATACATCGCAAAGCGAAGAATACCGTAATCGTATCCACTCAGATTGAAAAATCTATCCATTCCATTATTCTGATTATTGTAATAACCGTAGTTGTTTATCGCACAGCACTTAGCACTGGGAGATTCGCGGTAATACCGATAAGTGACCTGCGTCCAGTTATAATTTCCCCATAATGTCCAGTTTTGGGGAAAGTTATCCATACCTTCAAAAAAGAGAACAGTGGCAGTCCGCATAATCCCATAAAAGGATAACATCGTCAATATAAACCCCTTCATTTGTGCCACTGCTATCGCTATAAAAACGGAAGCGGATGCGGTTTGCGGTATCGGGAATCTCCGCAATGGTAATCAACTGCCATGAGGGATAATTACCATCTCTCTCCCAGGCAGTTATCCAAGTGGCACCACTATCCGTGGAATATTGAAATTCAAGATAATCCCCATCTGTTGTCCTCTGCCAGACCCAGAAGGTTAATATGCCAACATCATAATCAGTGAGATTGACCGTTCGCTCAATCCAGACATCAACATTATTCTGATAGTTATCACCGGGTGTTGATTTTACCGAGTAAGAATGGGAATACCAGCGAGAAGATTTCTGAGTCCAATACTGCCCAGCCGTGCCGCCACATCGCCAGGAGCCGGGGAATGTTGCGAAGTCATCGCCAAAGAGAATCCTTTGACCAAAGGCAGCCGAAGCGAGAAGTATTGAAAGAAATGGTATCCTCTTAATCATTTTACCTCCTTTTGAACTCGTTTTTAGGAAAGGTATTTTCATAAAATAATATTATAACCGATAATAATCAAAAAGTCAAACACAAAATTAATCAGAAGAGGGTTTATTAGCGAGGATTTCCTTTCTAAATCCGAAGAGGGAGAAGATTCCACCGGTATGGATGAATAAAGGGTTGTTAAATCCTAAATTACTCTTCTCCCGAATCATTCCGTAAAATGTCTTTCCGGTATAGACCGGTTCTAAAAGAATACCCTTTCTTGCCAGTTCCCAGATAATCTCTATCTCCTCTTTATAGGGAATAGCATAGCCACGACCCTTATAACCCTCAATTAAATGAATATCCTTCTCATCAATATTTAATCTCTTCTCTAATATCGCCTCAGATTCCTTAATTATCTCTTTTATCTTTTTAAGGAAATAGTCTTTGTCTTCATCCACAATGATGCCATAGATTGGCGCCTCAACATTAAAGAGATATTTCCCCATCAATAGGCCGGCATAGGTCCCACCGGAGCCGACCGCACAGAAGATAGAGTCAATCCCTTGTATCTTTATATAACTTACCATCTCCTCCATCGCCCTTATGTAACCCAAAGCCCCTATTCCATTAGAACCGCCGGTGGGGATGAAATAGCCAACAACTCCCTCTCTTTTATATTTAGCAATCATCCCTTCTGCCATCTCCTTCCTTTTATCATACTCTTCCTTTTTTAAGAAATATATCTCATCGGTGAAGAGATAATCTAAGAATGTATTCCCTTCTGGGAGGTCTGGTTTTTCACCCTGTAGGAGAGCGATACCCTTGAGACCCAAGAGATTCACCGCATAAAGTGTTGCCCGCACATGATTTGATTGGATATTGCCGCAGGTGATGATAACCTTTGCCTTCTTATTTAAGGCATCAGCGAGGAGGTATTCTAACTTCCTTATCTTATTACCGGAGGTGACAAGTCCGGTTAAGTCATCTCTCTTAATATGAATCTTAAGGTTGCGGAACTCTAAGATTTGCACTGGCGTCGGCTTCGGGAAGAGATTCAAGGGGTTAATCGTCATTAAAGGGGATATGCCGAGGAGGGGATTTGAACCCCTACGGGCAAAAACCCACTAAGTCCTGAGCCTAGCGCGTCTGCCAATTCCGCCACCTCGGCATCCATAACTATAATCCGCAGGAGTAAGATTGTCAATAGTTATTAGACCTTTGATTTGACCACAAATTGGATGACAAATTGGGCTAAAGATTACCCCACCAATTAGGCGAAAAATTAGACGAAAGATTACCCCTTTAATTACCCTTTTCTTTGCTCTCATGGTAGTGTCCATTTTGTTGTGGAAATTCGTCTATATAGTGCATTATAGTAGCTC
>JBBIHO010000218.1:0-2718 GCA_037446935.1 Caldifarciminota bacterium
AGCCCAGCGGAAAAGGCAGGAATTCTTGTCGGTGATATTCTTTTAGGGATTGATGGTAAAGTAGTAAAGAATCCCGATGCGGCGAAAGAAATCCTCTGTCAGAAGAAGACGGCTAAAGAGGTCATCCTTAAAATCCTCCGGGGCAATGAAGAGAAAGAGATAAAGGTGAAATCGGAAAGAAAACATACATATAGAATGAGAGCCGAATTCAAAAGCGGGGGATTTGGTGGTTTCGGTCCAACACTCATCCTGTTCAATTTTAATAAAGTGAACACCGTCCTATCCCGTCATAACTTCCAATCCCAACTGAGTAAGACCCATTTCAACCTTGGCGGCGGTGGCTGGGCACAAGTGAGGAAGGTGAGTATTGGCGGTTTCGGATTTGGCGGTTCGCAAACGGTTGCCAGTGAAAGTTTAGTAATTGATGCCAACTTTGGTGCTGGATTTTTTGAAGCGGGCTTCATTCCCATCTCCACAAAATCCTTTAACCCACGAATTCTCTTGGGAATTGGTGGCGGCGGATTCACATTTCACCTAAAGCCAAACCGACCACCACCAACAAGTTTTGATTCGCTCCTAAAATACCCGAATTTTGGGGCTAAAATCACAACCGGTGGTTTTGCCCTGGCTCCTCCCTTAGCGCTTGACTTCCCAATATCTTTTGTTGGCATCAGCCTAAAAGGCGGATATATCTTCTTCCCGGTGAAATCCTCCTGGGAATATGAGAGTGGTGAAAACTTAAATATCGGACCTGACCTTAACCCCAGCGGTCCCTATTTCCAACTCTCCATCATCTTCGGTGGTCGGGGCTCTTAAAGAGAAAGGAATGTGGTAAAAGTTTGAAAGCTTAAATCTCTTCTTTCTACCTTCTTTATTTATAATTTTTGGCAGTGCTCTTTTAATACCTGAAGGCAGGCACCGGAAGGAAAGGTGAAATCCCTTGTCGGGGTATAAATTGTCATACTTTCAAAATCCCTTTCCCCTTCGGAGATTGCCTTAAATACGGCGACCCTTTCCGCACAGATACTTAATCCATAGGAGGCATTTTCAATATTTGCCCCGGCAAATATCTTCCCGGACTTTATCTTGACTACCACCCCATCTTAAATAAGGCACTCCTTTTTGTTAAACTTTTTTTCCAGTGCTTCTTTTAATCTCCGCATTAAGAAATCAATCTCACCACAGCGGCGCATTAGTTCATCAAATATCCCCTTTGTAATCCAACCATCCTTATAGCAGTCTTTCCCATCTTCTTTCAACTCCCCTAAAGAACCGGAAGATAAAATTTCTTAATTCCTGGTTCGCTGGTAAACCAAAAGTTCTTCATAACCCTCAGGCTTCTTCCTTCTCACAAAATATTAAGGGCAAAAGGGGAGAAAAGGGCGGTTTTTGTTACTTCTATTTCTTTCAACTCCCGATATTAAACAAAACCAATGGTTCCTTTGGGTTGCCTTCTAATTTCATATTTAAACCCTATTTTATTCCCGAGCTTTTCGTATCTAAACCCAAGGGGTTTTCGCCTCTTTCATCTAACTCAAACATCAATATGGGAGCATTATCCCTCTTAGTAACATCTTTTCGCCTTCTTTAATTACCTCTTTCTTCCAATGCCTCTCTAAAAGCAGAGAGAAAGGTATTCCCAAATTCTTGCTTAAATTCTTCCTCTTTCATCCCGGATATTTTTGGTAATAGCAAAATCGGATTAACAATGACAATTAACGAAATCAGAGGAGACTCTTTTTTGCACCTTTCATATTCGGAAATCGTTTCTATGGCCTCCGTTCAAGAGGATGCCCGGGGCGGGATTTGAACCCGCATGCCTTCCGGCCTACGCCCCTCAAACGTATGTGTCTGCCAATTCCACCACCCGGGCAAAAATGAAGAGATAATAATATCTTCTATTCCTCTTCGGTTACTACCTCTTTAACCTCTGCAATCTCTCGCTTTAAGACCTTCTCCACAAAACCTTTCAGGGTGAAGATTCCCATCGGGCAAGTAGCACAGAATCCTCTCAGCGCTACCTTTATAATACCGTCGTCTCTAATATCCAGAAGTTGAATATCACCGCCTTCCTGACGCAGATAAGGCCTTATCTTCTCTTCAATCACCTTCTCTACCTTTTCTTTTAACATAAATAATTATACTAAATATTTCCGTTTCGTCAATAAGTGGTCATAACCGGTTGGCAATAAAGGATATTCCTTTCCTCCCTGCAAGAGAAAGACCCCTTTCCCTTTTTCACAAACTCCAATCTCTGTAATTTTTAATCCTCTTATCCTTTCTGGAATATCTTTATCAGTAGTGAACAGGAGTTCAAAATCCTCCCCGGCGGAGAGGACAAATCTCTCTACATCTAAGCCTCGGCGCAAGCAAAGTCTTATTGTCTCTTTATGGATTGGTAATCTTTCCGAGAAGATTTTTATCTTAACCCTGCTTTCCCGTGCGATGTGATTTATATCCGTAGAGAGACCATCTGAGGTATCAATTAAGGAATTCAATCTCTTCCTCAGTTGCCAAGCCTCAAAGATCCGCGGCAAAGGAGAGAGATGCCTTTCAATTGCCGAACGATAGGTATCTTTGCTTTTTCGCTTTTGATTTCTCATCTTTAAGGCAATCCTTCCGGTTTCCGATAATCCTAAATAACCGGTGACAAATACCCTATCACCGGGACGGGCAGAACTTCTCAGCACCGGTTGAGAGGTCTTTCCAAGGGCGGAT
>JBBIHO010000219.1:0-2701 GCA_037446935.1 Caldifarciminota bacterium
GGAAAGGACCGAAACTGCTGTCTATTATGCTCGAGCCTATTAATACGCTTCCGAAGGACGGCGTCAAGCCGCTTGGAAATTATCTATACGCAAAAAGGGGAGAGGTTGGGACGATTGCCTTTCTTATCCTTTTCCCTTTTGCAAAGCCTACTCCTTCTATTATACTAAAATCCCTTATCTTTATAATTCCCGGAATTCTTCTTCGCTTTGTCGCCCGAGGCTATATTGGAAAAGAATCGGAGAGTGGGGAGTTTAGAATCGTTCGGCTGATAAATTCTGGAGTTTATAGACTCCGCCATCCGCTCTATTTAGGAAATTTCTTCTTAACCTTAGGAGTACTCACTGCCCTTAATCTCCCCTCTTTTCTCTTCTGGTTATTTATCGGACTTTTTCTCTTGGAATATGGGATTTTCGTAATTGCTGAGGAAGAGGTAAGGAAGGATATACAAGGGCTGACAGGGCTGGCAGCGCCCGTGCAAAGCACGAATGTTGACTGGTCATTGGGAAAAGCAAAGTTAGAGGGAAAGACTCTTTTAACACTTATCGTTATCTACCTGTTATGTTTGGGAAGAATGAAAACATCGCTGATATGGAAAGGGTTTTAGCAGCGGAATGTCCGAAATATTTAGGAAAAGAGGTTCTCTTTAAAGGCTGGATTGCCCAGATTAGAAGACTTGGTGGCATTACCTTTCTCGTCCTGCGCGACCGCTCCGGCATCATTCAAGGTATATTAGAAAACCCAAAAGGAGTGGAACTCCAAAAAGAGAGTTGTGTGGCAGTGAAAGGAAAGGTGAAAGAAGAAAAACAGGCCCCGGGTGGGTATGAAATATTAGTTAAGGAATTAGAGGTAATCTCCGGTGCGGTGGAACTTCCTTTTGAAGTCGGGAGGCGGTGGGAACTCCTGAACATAGGATTAGATACCATCCTTGACTATCGTCCTTTAAGTTTGCGAAATCCAGTGATTGGGGGTATTTTTCGTGTGCAGGCGGAGATTGTGAGAAGTTTTCGGGAGTTTTTACGGAAGAAGGATTTCTTAGAGGTTCATACATCAAAAATTATCTCCCAGGCGACAGAAGGTGGGTCTTCTCTTTTTCCAATAGAGTATTTTGAGAGAAAGGCATTCCTTGCCCAGAGTCCCCAATTTTATAAGCAGATGTTAGTGGGGGGAGGATATGAAAGAGTTTATGAGGTTGGTTTTGTCTATCGGGCAGAAGACCACTCAACCAGCCGGCACTTAAATGAATATCTAAGCCTTGACTTGGAAATGGGTTTTATTGAGGATGAGAATGATGTTATAGATTTGGAAATAGAATTTATAAAATACCTCTTTTCCACTCTTAAAGAATCTCCCCATCTCCTTTCGCCTTTTGAAGTAGTGCTTCCGGAGATAAAGGAGATTCCGCGAATAGAATATACAGAAGCAAAAAGGATTGTTAAAGCAGAGAGGATGGATACCGACCTCACTCCGGAAGAGGAGAGGCTACTCTCCCAATATGGGAAAGAGAGATATGGGAGTGATTTTCTATTCATAACAAAATTCCCCTCCCACCTCCGTCCCTTTTATACGATGCCCGATGAGAAAGAAGGGCTCTCCCGGAGTTTTGATTTGCTCTATAAAGGATTGGAGATAACGACCGGAAGTCAAAGGATACATGATTATCATCTTTTGATTGGGAATATGAAGAAATTTGGGCTTGCCCCCGAGGATTTCTCCTTCTATTTGGAGATATTCAAATATGGAATGCCACCGCACGGAGGATTGGCGATTGGAGCGGAGAGGTTGACCTGCCAACTCTTGGGTTTAAAAAATATCCGGGAGGCAAGCCTATTCCCTCGCGACCGAAAAAGATTAAAACCATGAACCCGCGATTCGCATCATCCGGAACTGCTTCTGTTCACGAAGTGGGGCGTCAAGCCCAAGGATTTGCGTTTCCGTCGGACTTGCGAAGCAAGAAGCGACGGGAGAAGAGATTTTTAATATAAAGTGAACTTGCTTCTTGACTTTTGTTCGCTAAACTATTATAATCTGGGTATGGATTGTGTAAAGGTCGGTCGTTTTGTGCTCCCGCACGGTGTGAGTGGTTATGTGGTCGCTGTCCGCCCGCGGGAGTGGACAGTGTCCGAAAGAGGTAATATGGATAATAAAATAGCGTATGAAGTTTGCGGGGTCGGTCGCTACGCTCCTGCACGATGTGAGTGGAAGACCTCCGCAGATATATGAGTAAGGAGGATATATGAAATTTTCCCCCAACGGGGTGACAACAAGAGGGGTGATAACCCGCCTCAGGCGGATTTGGGGATGCTTCCCCAGGAGGCTTGGGGGAAAAAGGAGGACATATGAGTAGGAATTTATCGCTTCTTGCCGTTTTTCTTCTCTTCTTATTTTTGACGCAGTGCGGTAATCCTCCGCCCCCCGAATTCTTCTCCGGGACAAAGGAAGACTCCACCCAAATCCTTTCTCAGATTGCAGAAACCACCGCCCTCTTTAACAGTGTCTTTAAAGTCATCTTATTTGAGGATTCGGTAGTCCCCTTAGATTCCGCTGCCCGTCTCTTTTTATGGCGTTATGCCCGTCGTGACCTTGACCGTACCCAGGCAAAGTTTCTCCCGGTTGGTTTTGGCAGGAAAATTAAGGTTGATTCGATAGCAAGGTTTGATACGCTCTTGTTTGTTAAGGATACGACCGCAACCGTAATCTTCC
>JBBIHO010000220.1:0-2694 GCA_037446935.1 Caldifarciminota bacterium
AAAGCACCTCCCCGTGCCTTCTTCTTATATTTTTAGCACTCATAGTTTATCATACTATAAAACTTAAAAAAGTGCAGCGTTCAGTCTTCCCGCATCTTTTCTTTCCTAAGTATCATAAGTATCATAGCCAATCACATCGTACGGGAGGAAAGCGTCCACGCAATGGGGCGTTAAGCCCACCGTTTCCAAAAGCAGCGAAGAGCCAAAAATTCTAAATTGAATTCTGCGGCGCGCGGGTGGTGGACATCAAGGCGCTGCCAAAATCCTCTTTGCCTGGGCAATATCCTCTCTTATTTGCTTTTGGAGTTCGGAGGCACTGAAAAATTTCTTCTCTGGCCGGATTCTTTTCACAATCTCAATTGAAATTTCCTTCGCCAAAATCTTTGCTGTATCTTCATTATCAATAAGGTGGACCTCAATTACCCTCTTATCACCTTCAAATGTTGGTCGCACGCCAATGTTCATCACACCCTTAATCTCTGGTCTTAGATAGACCGCATAGACGCCGTCAAGCGGCAGAAGTTTATCCTTCTCCTTCAACTCAATATTTAAGGTTGGGAATCCAATTATCTTTCCTCTACCTTCTCCCTTAATTACTTCTCCTTCTATTCTATACCTTCTTCCTAATAAGAGGTTAGCGATTTTCATATCGCCCAAAAGCAATTTCTCCCGAATCGTTGTGCTCCTTATGGGAATGCCCGACTTTTTAATCCCCTCCATAACCACGAGTTCAAATCCGAACTTCTCCTTAGCCGCCTTTAAGGTCCGCACATCCCCTTCCCGATTCTTCCCGAAGCGAAAGTCATAACCAACAACGATTATCTTTGGCGCCAATTCCTCTTTTATCCGCAAAAGAAATTCAACCGCAGACAGGGTCGCCAGACTTTCGTCAAATTTCCAGACCCGGACGAAGTGGATGTTTAGTGTTTGCAGAAGGGATAACTTTTCACTCAGGGGGGTCAGAAGGAAAGGAAACTCCTTGTGAAAGAATTGATAAGGGGTTGGGTCAAATGTGATAATTCCGGACGGAATCCCGCGCCTTTTCCCTTCTTCGTGGGTTCTTTCAATTATTAGTTGGTGGCCAAGGTGGACACCATCAAAGGTGCCAATGGTGATGCTTGAGAACTTTATCGCTTCATTTGGCTCAAAATAAATCTTCATATTCGGTCACTTTCCGCTCCTGCACGATGTGATTAATCTTTACTTAAAAGTCTTTCCGGTGCGATATACTCTCCTCTAATTACCTTTCCCCAGAATAGAATATCTCTCTGAGAGGAGAAGATTTTTAAGTTTAGAGTCTCTTCTGGAAACGGACCCACCAAATCTTCGGGGAGTATCTTCTGTCCATTCAAAGCCTTCTTCTCCCTACCTGGTTTTAAGACTACTTCAGGAAATGGATAGAGGGCGGATGCAATCGGAATTATGTTTTTCTTTATCTCCTCTTCCGTAAGGTTTGTAATGCTATCTTCAATGGAAAATCTACCAATCTTTTCTCTCACCAATTCTTCCAGTGTGCCACCGCAACCCAGTTCCTTCCCAATATCTCTTGATAGGGAACGGATATATGTCCCACCGGAAACGCAGGTCCTGATTTCAATAGAATCCTTGTTCAATGATAAAAGGTCAATCTTATAGACCAACACCCTTCTTTTCCGGGGAGAGAATTCCTCACCCCGCCTTGCCTTTTTATAGAGGGGGATACCTTTATCTTTTAAGGCGGAAAAGCGCGGAGGAATTTGTTCAATCTCGCCTTCGTATCTTTTCAATAGAAGTTCTATCTCTTCTCTTTTGTATTCCGGCAGTTTCTCTTTCCGCTTTAATATCTTACCGGTTATATCATCGGTATCAGTCGTTATCCCCAATCTTATCTTTGCTTTGTAGACCTTCGGATAGGAGTTAATTATTGGAAAGATTCTTGTCGCCTCGTTAAAGAGGATAATCAAAAGACCGGTAGCAAAAGGGTCAAGGGTTCCGGCATGACCAATCTTAATTCCTTTACCAATTTGCCGTTTTATCTCTCGGATTACATCATAAGATGAGATGCCTTTTGGTTTATTCACCAGGAGAATTCCGCGCATCCTTTTTTTTCAATTCTCTTAATATTTCTCCCACCCTTCTTTCCTGTAAGACCAATTGGTCAAGTTTAAATTCCAGTTCCGGGATGAATCTTAGAGAGACCCTTTTTGCCAGTTGGTAGCGAATGACGCCCTTTGCCTTATTCAATATCCCTTCGGTCCTTTTCATTGCGGACTCATCACCGAGGAGGGAAAAGTATATCTTTGCCTTCTTCAAATCCCTTCCCATTTCAATACCGGTGATGGTGAGAAATCCCAGGCGGGGGTCAGAAATCTCCTTCTGGATAATTTCCGCAACCGCTTCCTTCACCAAAAGGGCAACTCGTTGCGTCCGCTGCGCTCGCGTCTGGTTGAGATTATCTTCTCTCATCATCTAATGATAATGAAGATTTCCTTTTTGTAAATAGTAATTTTTACTTCGGGGATTTATCTGGTCGCTTTGCGGGTGACGGAGGCGGGGAGGTAATGGTTAATCCTTTCGTAAAGGATTTTCAGAGGGATATTCTTTTTATCCGCAATCCTTTTCATTGCAGAATACTCCGGAGATATATTTTTTTTCTCTCCTTTCCATCTACTGATTTTGAATGGAATCCTTCCGTATTCGGTCTCAATCTCCTTT
>JBBIHO010000221.1:0-2693 GCA_037446935.1 Caldifarciminota bacterium
GGAGTTACTTATGAAGAGGTGGAATACGAAGGATACGGACCGGGCGGCGTGGCGATGATTGTGCGCGTCTTGACCGATAATAAAAACCGGACTACCCAGGAGATAAGGAGCATCTTTGCTAAGTATGGTGGTAATTTGGGTACTACGGGCTGTGTCGCCTGGCGATTTAAGCCAAAGGGCGTCTTTTTTCTCCCTCGGGAGCAAGTAGACGAAGATACGCTCCTTAACCTCGCCTTAGAGGCCGGTGCCGATGATGTTAAGACCGAAGAGGATTCCTATCAGATAATCACACCACCGGAGAATTTCTTCTCGGTAAAGAAGAAATTGGAAGAGATGAAGATTGTCCCGGAGCATGCGGAATTGACAAAACTACCACTGAACTTGACGCCGGTTGACGAGAAGACAGGGGAGAAGGTTCTCAAACTCTATTCCGCCCTTGAAGAGTTAGAAGAGGTGCAGCAGGTTTATGCCGATTTTGACATAGCGGAAGATTTAATGGAGAAGCTGGCGGCAAAGTGAGCGCGGTATCGGAGAGAAGAAGCGAAGAGACGAGTAAGCATTCGCTCATTTTTGGTTTTTATAAATGAAGATATTAGGGATTGATTCCGGTCTTGCGGCAACCGGTTTTGCGGTCATCTCAACGACGAGTAATTCGCCAAAGGATATAAAATACGGCACGATAAAGTCAAATAAGAAAGAACCGCTCGGCGAAAGGATTAAATTTATCGTCAAGGCACTCGCCAAAATTATTAAGAAGGAGAATGTGAAGTGCTGTGCCTGCGAGTCGCTATTCTTTAAGAAGGAGGCTTCAAGAAGTGTTCTCCTTTCTGCCCATCTGCGCGGGGCAATCCTCTATCTCTTATCCCAAAAGAAGATTCCTCTTTATGAGATCTATCCCACCCGGTTAAAATTGGCGGTAGTCGGTCAGGGGAAGGCTTCCAAGAAACAGATGAATTATATGGTGAAGAGCCTTCTCAATATTGAGGGAGAGGTGAAAGAAGACGAGGCGGATGCCTTAGCCTGTGCCTATTACTTAAGGGAGTTAATCCGGAAGGATTTTAGAAAAGGTTCCCGACATCTTCCCAAAAGATGATTGGCCTCCTGAGGGGTAAGATTATTGAGAAATCACCAACCTCTTTAATCCTTGACTGTTCGGGAATCGGATTTTTTGTGCAGTGCCCCTTATCCACCTCTGCGAGATTGGGCGATGTGGGCAGTGAGGTCTCTCTTTATACTCATCCCTATTTTCAGGAAGACGGGATGGAACTATTTGGCTTCCTGACAAAAGAGGAAAGGGATATGTTCGTCCTTCTCCTTTCCTGTCCGACGATTGGACCAAAGGCCTGCCTCTCAATTTTATCGCGAATGGAGATTGGAGAGATAAGGGAGGTGATAGAGGAACGGAAGGCGGATGTCTTGAAAAGGGTTCCGGGAATTGGGCAGAAAAAGGTAGAGATGATTCTCTTTAAGTTGCAAGATAAATTTAAGAAGGTGAAGAGAGAAGAGGCGGCAATACCCGAAGAGGCAATTGCGGCCCTTGTCTCTCTTGGACTATCCACAAAAGAGGCGGTAAGCAAGATTAAGGCGATTCCGAATTATGAGAAGATGACCGTTGCCGAAATAATAAAGGAGGCACTTAAGAAATGAGGGAGCGGATAACCCAACCCGAGAGGTTAAAAGGCGAAGATGTCTATGATGCTACCCTCCGTCCAAAATACCTGAAAGATTTCATCGGGCAAAAGAAACTGAAGGAGAATCTTTCGGTCTTCATCACGGCGGCAAAAAAGCGGGATGAACACTTGGAACATATATTGCTCTTCGGTCCATCCGGTTTAGGGAAGACGACACTGGCACATATCATTGCCAATGAGATGCTGGTTGGGATTAAGACGACATCCGGACCGGTCTTAGAGCGACCAGCGGACCTGGTTGGGATTTTAACCAATTTGGAATCCAAAGAGGTTCTATTTATTGACGAAATCCACCGGACGGCAAAGACGGTGGAAGAATATCTCTATCCCGCACTGGAGTTTTTTTCTCTTGATATTCTGATTGATAAAGGTCCGGCTGCCCGGAGTCATAAGATTAAACTGCCAAATTTCACATTAATTGGTGCGACCACCCGTTCCGGGCTCCTCACCGCACCCCTCCGCTCCCGATTCGGGATGACCTTCCACCTGGATTACTATCCCGCAACCGAATTATGCGAGATAGTTCTCCGTTCGGCAAATATCTTAAATATTCCGATTTTGGAAGATGCGGCGATGGAGATTGCTACGCGGTCAAGAGGCACCCCCCGGGTTGCCAATCGCCTCCTGCGCCGGGTCCGCGATTTTGCCCAGGTGAAAGGGAAGGAGGTGATTGATAAAGAGATTGTTGAATACGCCCTGGAAAGATTGGGGGTTGACAAAAGGGGATTGGACGAAATGGATAAGAAGATAATCCTCACGATAATTGAGAAGTTTGATGGCGGACCGGTTGGGATAAATAGCATTGCAGCAGTATTGGGCGAAGACCCGGAGACGATTGAAGAGGTCTATGAATCATTTTTGGTAAAGGAGGGTTTTATTAAAAGAACCCATCGGGGAAGGGAGGTGACGCAATCTGCCTACACCTATTTTGGCTACAAGCCAAAAAGAAGTCTGCCCGGAAGATTGGAATTTTAATCCCATTACTTGACTTCACTTAGATTT
>JBBIHO010000222.1:0-2690 GCA_037446935.1 Caldifarciminota bacterium
AGTCCGAATGCGAGAGAAGTTCTACTCGGTCCAGATTGCAATGGATAGTTTTTCACTGTCTCTTCGGAAATTACTCCATCATCACCAAAGTAGGCAAATCCCCTCATCCGCATCTTCTCTTTTGCGGATTTAAGATTGGCTCCTCTCTGAATATGATAACCAATACCACTGCCCGCCACGCCGCCAGCAATTGAATAGCCTAAAAATTCTGGTCTCCTCACTTCATAAATATTATAGGATAAGCAGCCATTACCCTGACCGACATAATCAACCGCATTCTTCCAGCCGAGGAGTGAGCCCACGAAAAGCCCAAATGTCCCGCCACACGCAATACTTGCCCACCCTTTTTCTTTATGGCTCGCAACTCTTATCTCTTCCTTGGTGAAAGGGATTCCAAATATATCATAACCGACAATTTCCTGGCGCCTCTCAAAACTAACCCTCGCCTCTTTTGCCGTGGAAATTCTATCAAAGTCTTCTAAGTAATCTCGTAGCGCCAGGATTGAACCGCCTCCCATTCTAACCCTTATGCTATCACCTCCTTCCCTTTTAATGACCATCTCATATTTACCCAAATCAATCTTTTCCCAGCGTGCCGATTGGAAACCTAAAACATTTGAGAATAACTTATACCTCTCCGCTTCCTCTCTTGTAATCTCCTCGCCAACCTTTTCGCTGACTATAATCAAACCCCCATCCGGATTTGCCAGTGGGTGATGAGAATTGAATGGGAAATCTACCGTTGCGGAAAGGAAGAGATATACCGCTATTAATCTTCTACGAAAGAAGAGATCCAAGTCCCCAAGGCAACCAAAAGCCCGATTAAGAAGAAACCACCGGCCGTTAAACCGACACATAAAGTTTTAAGTAGTAGTTCCTAAGTCCAATAAAACCGATGCCGAAATTGAAGTAAAATCCATCATCATAAACCCTGTCCCTTCCTTCGCTATGAAAACTGTATCGGGCAATCCCGATGCCACCCCCATAAATTCCGGAAAAGTCTTTTTCCGAAAGGTAGCGAAAGAGATTAATATCAAAGGTTAAGTCAAACTCCTCATTTTTTTCCCCCGCATTATGCCCATCTGGGGAAGGATGGAATATCTTGGTAAATCAAAGAAGAGCCCGAAATTTAAGTTGTAGAGGTCAATCGTCGGCCCCCGTGCCGCATAAAGATAGCCGGTATTCAAAAGGAATGTTGCCAAAGGTCTTCGTAGGCGGAGCGGAGATGGAATTTCCGCAGTAGTAACCTTTGCCGGCGCCAATGTCTGACTGAAAGGAATCCTCTCCACACAAGCCTGGGCAATCCTCTCCGCTAATACATCTAAATCGTCATAGGATAGAATCGTCGCCCGATCCGCAAAGACGGTTTTAGAAGAATCCGCATCAACCAGATGGAAAGTAATTATCCCCTTCTCCCTTATCTCAAGGAATGAGCCGGTAATTGCGTATTTAGCATTATATGCCTCAGCCGAGCAGGCAGCGGCAAAGGAACTATGGGCAATAGATGTTACCGCAGGTTTTAGAACCTCATAGTTATAATTTATGCGGAATGCCTCACCCAATAGATAGTCAAAGGTCTCAACGATTTTCGGTTCAACATTCTTTGCCGAAAAGTTAAATAATAAAACCCGCGTCTGGGATAGATGCTAATAGAGACTAAAAGAAGAATCAAACCAATTCTCATACAATGATTATCCCCGAAACTGCGGAAAAGTCAACTATAATAACTTCCTTTCTCCAAAAGATGTGGTCTAATTCCAACAGAACGGCGTTAACCGAATGAAAGGCGTTGACTTAACTTCTATCTAAAACAGGCAAGACATTTTTGTTATCCTATGAAATATAAGTTCCTATTCTTCATTTTAGCCTCGGTTCCGCTCTTTGGCGATTCCTTGAACTGCCGAGGTGTAGTTTGGGGACTATTTTATTTGAACAATCTTCTTTATATTGCGGATGGACAGGCAGGTCTTGAAATCTGGGGCGTTCCAAATTCAAATTCACTTTCAAAATTAGGTTCTTATAATACAGCAGGCGAGGCCTTTGGTCTTTATGTTTCAGACTCTTATGCCTATGCGACTGATGATGTTGCTGGTCTTCAGATTTATCAAAATCCGGCAAGTTTTTATTTTACTATTCGCTTACCACAAACCACTGGTCATATGATGTTTCAGGAAACAACTGAACTAATAAGAACCTTTTCAAGTTGGGAACCCAAAATATTTCTTCCGGAGAGTTCTTTCTAAGGTATGCACCAAGTTTTGGTAGTGCAAAGGCTTTTGACATTTGGCTAATTTTTTTTGTATAATATTTTAAGAAGGGCAGCGATGGGATTAAGGTTTATGAGGTTTGTTAAAGGGGTAGCAAAGGTTGACGATTTGGCTGCGTGGTATAAGTCAGGATTTACTCACCCATTGGGGTTCTTTTTAGACGGGAAAGAGTGCCAATCTTTTATTATTCCTAAAAATAAGGCAAAGGAGGATTTATGAACAGGTTAATTACTTCTCTTGTGTCTTTGGGAATGGCTGGCTTCGTTCTTGGGAGTGAACTTCTCTCCGTTTCCAAGACTGCCGGCTTAATTCCAAAGCCGCAAGCAGTGAAGATTGAGATACCGGTAAATCTTACCGTCCTCAATCCGGCAGAACCCCTCTCCCAGCAGATTGATACCTTAAAGAATGATGACGGCACACCTC
>JBBIHO010000223.1:0-2641 GCA_037446935.1 Caldifarciminota bacterium
AGTAATACTTTTCAATACAATGCCTGGACAGTTAAAACTGGTGGCGATGATGATTTTTGTAATGCCTTAAAACTTGAGGCAAAATTAGACGGCATAGTTCAATATTCTGATGATTTAATGAATTTTCTTTCCGCTTCTACCACTTTTTCAACCTCAACAGATGATTGGTTATTTACCGTGACTTTGCCTTCTGGAACCAGTTTTCCGCCGGGCAGAGTTTGTCAAATAAAATTTGTCTTTGATGGCTGGCAGACTAATCTTCCTGATTCTTCTTCAGGATTTTATGACCGGGAGGAAATTGCCAGCTCTTTTGCCACCGGCGGAATGAAGATAAATAAAGTTTATTATGATGTAGATAGCCAACACGGCGTAGAAACTGCTAATGAATGGATTGAGATTTACAATCCCCTCGATAATCCGGTAGATATTTCCGGCTGGCTAATTGTTGATAATAACGCCACTGACACAATTCCAGTTTCTCCTTCGATTCCGGCTAAAGGTTTTGCTATCATTACTGCCAGTTCCACTACCTGGAATTATTGGAATATTCCGGCTGAGGTAATAAAAATTGTTTTGGTTGATGGTAAAATTGGCAATGGTTTGGCTAACGATTTAGATAGAGTAATTCTGAAAATGCCAGTCTCAGGAGGATATCTTGATGACGATGCTATGAGTTATGGGACAGATACTTATGCCTTTGACCCACCTTGTCCGGATGTAGCCGAGGGTCATATTTTAGCGAGGGTTCCCACCGGTTTTGACACCAATACTGCTGCTGACTGGAAAGATTTGGCTTTGCCTCAAGTGGTGGTGACCTATCCTACTGGCGGCGGCTGGTATTGCGGACAAAAGGTAAATCTCAAATGGACAGCAACTAATCCCAATGGGCCCGATAGCGATTTGAAAATAACTCTTTTATATATAAGAGATTTGGATAAAAATGGAGTGGTTAGCAGTGGCGATGGAATAACTATTATTGCTCAGGATATAGCTAATACCGGTAGTTATAATTGGAAGGTCTATCCTTGTTATTACGGTTATGTCTGGATTAAGGTGATTGCCGTAGGTCCAGAAAACTTTATGAATAACGATTTTGGGTTGAGCGGCAGGGTATTTGAACCAACAGCTCCAGATGGTATATCATTAGAAGAATTGCCAGAGGATTGCTGCTCAATAGAAATGTTTGCCGAAATTATTGCCGAATACGAAACATCGCTTAATGCTGAAAATAGCGGGGAAGAAATTTTAGGAAATGAAATTCCTCAGGAGATTACAAATCAGGAGGAATCAATAACTCAAGATGAAGTAATTGGAGAAGTAGAAGTATCGGGAGAGGCAACATCAACAGAACCAGAAGAAAATATTATTTTGGAAGAAAGTGTTGAAACCGACAACTCCCAAACAACTGAAATAGTGGAGACAACTGAAGTAGTAGAAGTTATTGAAGAAACAGTTGAGGAAGAACAAGTTCCTGAGGAGCAGATTGGGGAGACAACTCCAGATCCTGAAGTCGCTGAGGAACAACCAATAATTGAAGAAAATACTCCGGTTATTGAGGAGCAACCGGCAAATGAAGAACAGTCGGTGATTGTCTCAGATAATGATACCAGTGAGCAAGCACCCGCCGTATCAGGAAGCGATAATAGTGGAACAAGCGAGGGGAATAGCGGTGCTTTAGATAATGGTGAAATTTCGGGTAGCGAAAGTTCAGGAGAATAAATCAAAATAAGAAATTATGAACAAAATAAAAAAAACAATTTTCATAATCTTAATTGCGGTTTTTGGCGCCGGGCTTTTATTTATTCCCTCAACAAAAGCTCATGATGAGTTAGTTGTTGAATATTGGACAGGGACAGAATGGAAGCCCTTGGCAGGACCAATATTTAGTGAAACAGATTTTAAACCCGGCGATAGCATTACTCGTTTAATTAGAGTAACCAACAATAGCGGCCAGCCCCAAAGAATTGCCACCCAAGCCATAAATGTTAATGATCCCAATAGTTTAGGCGATACTTTTAATTTAGAAATTAAAGAGGGAGCAACCATTCGTTATTATAATACCCTTTCTAATTTTTTTGATGGAGGCGAAGCTTATCTCTCTGATTTGGCAACTGCCACTAGCACCCAATATGATTTCACCATTAGTTTTGATGTCTCGGCTGGAGATATTTATCAAGGCAAAACTTTAGGTTTTGATATTCTAATTGGTTTCCAGGGAGCAGCCGGTGGCATGCCGCCTGGTTGGGGAACGGGAACAAGTGGACCCTTGCCACCTGGTTTAACTATTAAATACGAAAGGGATATCTATATTGCCACTACTAGCGCCACCATTATTTGGGAGACCAATTATGATGCCACCAGCCAGGTCATTTATGATACTCTGCCGGGAAAATTTAATTTAAATCCGGCTACTGGCGGCGGACCGCCAAATTATGGTTATGCTTTTTCAAAAGAAGGAGACGATATTTTTGGTTCAGGAAAAGGGAAAAATCATCAAGTGACGCTGACTGGTCTTTTGTCAGGAACTACTTATTATTATCGGGCAGTTTCTCACGGCTCCTTAGCCATTAGCCAAGAACATAGCTTTACTACTTTGGGAGTAAAAGAAGAGGAGTTAATTCCCTTTGAAGAGGAGATAATT
>JBBIHO010000224.1:0-1358 GCA_037446935.1 Caldifarciminota bacterium
TTCCATTCTCTGTCGCCCTGGATGCCCTCTTGAAAGCGATTGACTGCAATTATTTGGAGTTAGGGGAAGGGGTGCTGATGATAAAACCACGCAAAAAGGATATTGAGGGCGAATTGATGATTAAGACCTATCTTCTAAACGATGTTGAAGCCGAGGATGCAAAGAAGACGGTTGATAAACTCCTCTCAGAAAAAGGGAAGACAGAAGTCGGTTACCGGCGAATTGGCGAAGGCGGTGGTTCCAAGAGGGTGTCTGTGTTAATTGTCTCCGATATCCCGGAAAGGCTCTCAAAGATTGATGAGGTGATAAGAGAATTGGATAGACCACCAGCCCAGATTATGATTGAGGCAAAATTCATTGAGACGACCCTGACCGCGGATGATATTTACGGTATTGACTGGTCAATCCGGGCAGCAGCGGTGGCGGATGTCCCGGAGGTGGGAAAGGAGATTTCTCTCCCGATTATGTTTAAGGAAATGGTCCTTGGAAAGATAACCTACCCCCAGATGTCCGTTGCCCTTGATATCCTTCGTTCCCGTGGTAAGTCAAAACTCTTAGCGAATCCCCAGAGTTTAACACTGGATAATCAAACTGCGCAGGTAAATATGGGGGTATCAGTGCCACTACTTGAAACACGAGTTGACCCGGAGACCCGAGAGCGAACCTATACCTGGAAGGAGAGGTTTGTGCCGATTGCCCTATCGGTTACACCCCATCTGACTGATGACGGCCGAATCAATATGGGAATTGAAACAAAGGTGGAGGCGATTATTGGCTGGAAGGTAGCCCAAGAACAGGAGATGCCAATCATTGCGAAACGAGAGGCAAAGACCCAGATAAGTGTGAAGGACGGTGAGGTGATTGTTATCGGCGGATTAATCAAGGAGCAGGAGACACAGGCAGTAAGTAAGGTTCCAATTTTAGGAGATATCCCACTCTTAGGCGCCCTCTTCACCCATAAGAGTGTGAAAAAGGAAAAGAATGAATTGATAATATTCATTATACCAAGAGTTGTGCCGGAGGGTTAAAGGGAAAGATTAGGTTAGTATAAAATTTATTGTTTGATAGTTAGTTTTAAGAAAGAAGAATAGTTTGGCTTTAAGAATCTTTTCCATTAGTGAAATAAATGGGTTTCTTTTTTTTATATTTGGTCTAATAATTGGGAGTTTTTTGAATGTCTGCATCTATCGGATTCCCCGAAGGTTATCAATAGTTTTTCCCCCCTCCTTCTGCCCAAATTGTCAAAAGAGGATTAAACCTTATGATAATATCCCGGTTTTAAGTTATATCTTATTAGGCGGCAGATGCCGTTATTGTAAGAAGAGGATTTCAGTTATTTACCCAATGGTAGAATTGTT
>JBBIHO010000224.1:1399-2619 GCA_037446935.1 Caldifarciminota bacterium
AAAATTATCCTTCTCCCTTGACCTTCTTTTAATGACTATCTATTTCTCTTTGCTAATTGTAACCGCCTTTCTTGACTGGCAGGAGAGGGCGATTTATGACCCGCTCGTTTATCTCGGAATATTCCTTGGTATCGTTTTTCATTTCAAAGAGCCTTTATTCTCTATTTTCGGAATATTGATTGGGGGGGTAAGTCTAATACTTTTGCGTTTTCTTGGTTTTCTCTTATATAAAAAGGAGGTGATGGGTATGGGAGATATATTTTTGGGGGGGATGATTGGCTCCTTATTGGGCTGGAGATATACCATGCTTACGATATTCATCAGTGCGGTTTTGGGTTTGGTGATTGCAATCTTCCTCATCTCATTTAAGAAATGGAAGCGAGAGGAATATATACCATTTGGTAGTTTTTTGTGTTTAGGGACTGGAATAGTCTTTCTCTTCGGGGAGAAAATTCTTGCCTTTTATCTTAACATCTTTTCTTTAAGATGATTTATCTTATCACCAACTTATCTTTGTCGCCCTGATGTATCCTGCAAACCAGTTATGACCAGGACCCATCTTCTGAAATAAGAATTCCTTAACCCTCATTATCACCCTATCCCTTATCTCCCCACCTTTTGCATACCTCTCAACCATCACCCTCTGTTTTTCTTCCACCCTTTCCAGTCCCTGAAAATATTCCTCGGCAAAGGCGAGGCAAAGTTTTTCGCTTTCTTCCTCTCTCCTTTCGTTCAGTTCCTTCTTAATCTTCTCTTTCGCATATTCCGGAAAACTTATCACCCCGGTGTGAAGAATCTTATACCTTCTGCATATTTTAAGACCTTCTTCTTTGTCTCCTTCGGCAACTCCTTTTTCTCCAAGAGCGGTTTCATCCCTTCCTTAAATCCGAGAGCCTCCAAATCAGAAGCGTTCACGAAGTGGGGCGTTAAGCCCAATCTGCCCAGAGGTTTTCCAACCGCTCTCAGATAAGAGAGGAGAGAAGAGAAGGAGGGGTTTTTAATCTCTCCATTCTCTAAAAGAATGATTGACCTCTCTGTCTTCCCGCACCTTATTGCCACCTCCCTCTGAGTCAAACCGCTCTCCTTCCGATACCTCTTTACCTCTTTAAGATTCTACCGACTATCTTTTCCATTACGAGATAATTCTAACATAATTTTACCCTCTGGGTGGTGTCCCGAAATGTGTGGAAATTCCAATAAGTTTATGTATAATAAGAGGT
>JBBIHO010000225.1:0-1575 GCA_037446935.1 Caldifarciminota bacterium
AAGAGTTCAGTATTTAACCCTTCCTTTAAGGCAGGCGCATAAGTGAGAAAGGAGCCAAATCCCGGCCGGCCAAAAGATAAAAAGACCCCAAGGGAGAGATTCCATTGGGGGTCGGTAGTAAATCTCATCTCAATTCCGGGAAAAAGAGATGCATTAAACCCGAAGAAATGGGAGAAGCCAGATGGCCTCTGACGAAAGACCCCTTCGTAATAAATGGCGAATCTCTTTATCGGTCTTAAGGCGATGCCAGCAATTATTGGATTTTCTCGCTTTAAGCCGGTGAGGAGCAATCCTAAGGATGTGAAATTCCTAAAGCGATAGGCAAGACCAAAATTAAAGGAACCTTTCTCTTGCTTACCGTATTTAACCCCAAATGAGAGATTGGAGACTTTTAAGCCAGAGCCAAGATAATAGACCTGAGGTTTCTCTTGATAGTAAAATCCTAAGATTCCCAATTGTCCGGCTAAGGAGAAATTTAAGAGACGACGACTATAAAAGAGATAGGAGTTGAAACCCCGATTGGTTGAGAGTAAGGCAGGATTCCCTAAGATTGCCAGGGCGTCATCAGTAGTAGTAATTGATACCGGATAGGCAGTGGTGCGCCTGCTCGCAAAAAAAGAGAGAACGAAAAATATCCAACCAACAAATAGTCTTAGACCTTTCATTCCTTCTTCCGAAATCCCCGAACGATATTGAAATATCTTTTGGGGACCTTTATTTGCACAATGGAACAGAAATCAAATTGTGGTCTGGTAATGATTCTTTCAATAATCCCTTCGCATACCTTCTTCCCCTCACGGTTTAAAGCCCAGACTCGCTCGCCCTCCTTCACCCGGAGAATAAACTCATAAGGAAGAGAGATTAAGGCACTCTCCTTTGTATAATTCTTATGGCAAACGAAGATACACAATCCCGGACATTTTGGAATACAGGCAAGACAACCGGTGCAGAGAGAAAAGTCTACCTTTGGAATCTCATTGATACTCCCCTCAATTTTGATTGCCTTCCTTGGACAGGCATCAGCGCAGGGATTGCAGGGAATCCTCTCAACGCATTCCACAATGACACAGGGACCCTTTTCTAACCTTTCTGCCGAAGGAAGAAGGGAAAGTCTTTTGAGGTGAGATTCTGTTAGCACCCCGGTCTTCCGGAAGTTATTCCGTTGGGACATCTTAAATTAAATATTAATCCGAAAAATTACCTTTGTCAACATTACAACAATATGAGACCATTGACTTTTAAGGAATTTATGCTTTTTTTATGGCGATAATTCAGAAGAAGAGAGCCGATAGAATTAGGAACCGCAAAAGAGGAAGAAAAGTTAATCTCGGACAAAAGAGTGACTCTTGACTTTCACCTTGACGGTTACCGTTTTCTGACGAATTTATTAAGTTAGATTTGGAAAAAGAAGAGGTAATCATTGACCCGAGGGTGACGGAATTGCGGCTATTGACAATTGGGCGGTGAGATATATAATATAGTAATGACTAAGGGATTATTAAGAAATAATGCCGAGATGATATCTCGGCGAAGGGGGCTTTAATGAGCATAGTTTTACAGATAATTTGGACAATA
>JBBIHO010000225.1:1585-2604 GCA_037446935.1 Caldifarciminota bacterium
TTCTTTCCGTAGTGTTGACCCGATTACTTATTCAGAATGGAAGGGCAATAAGAGACTTGGGCGAAAGGACAGAAAAAATGGTTGAAAAACTATCGGAACTTATTGTAACTGAAAGCGAAAAGACAGGGGAACTAATAAAGACCCTAAAAGGCTAAGCGACGGGATAAAGGAGGATGTATGAGAAGAAGGTTTATTAGTAGTATACCAACCTCCCGGGTCTGGAAGGGGGCGTATGCCAAAAAGTGGGATGGATTTAACAAAGCCTGGAGGCGGGACATTGAAGAAAGATTATTATGTCTTATATGTTGGTAGTTCAACTCAGCTTGCTTCTGAAATAAAATTAAGGCACAAAAGGTTCCAAAACTTTCAAAAAAAACACATAGCTCTATTTGCCGCTCATCAAGCACCTTATGCAAAAATGGCAAAAGATATGGAAAGTCACCTTCTTCGGTACTATACGCCTCCATGGAATACCCGATTCCCTAAATCCAAATGATATAAAAAGGAGCACTTATGCAAAAAATCAGGGTCAAATCTTTATATTTGACAATCAAGAGAATTTTCCAACGAAGAGACTTTTAATAATGGCGGTTGGCCCTGTTAGAAATCCAACAATCTTTCGGAAATACCTAATACTTATTAGTTTCTTCGTCTCCTCGGCAATTTCTAACGGGGTTAGCGGCAGGGGGGTTGAAAAATCTAATTTTTTGCCTATACTATTGGTATGAGAGTTAGCAAGGAAAAGCAGATTGGCCTGAAGGCAATTTTTCGCTCCTATCCGGCAATAAAATTGGTTTATCTTTTTGGCTCAAGGGCAAGCGGTAAGATTGGTCCTTTGAGCGATTATGATTTTGCCTGCTACTTAGAAGAAAGGGACAAGCGAAAGATGACCGAACTCCGCCTCATTTTAATGGATAGAATAAGCCGTCACCTTAAAACCGATAGAGTGGATGTCGTCCTTCTGAATCTAACCGAAAGCCCGGAACTGAAATACCAGATTATTAAAGAGGGCAGGTTAA
>JBBIHO010000226.1:0-2591 GCA_037446935.1 Caldifarciminota bacterium
ATACTCCTCCTTAAATTTTTAATATCTTTAGAAGGAGGATTCCCTATTTTTTCAAAGGACTCGCTTGGGAAGATTATTTTTGATGAAAAGCGGTCGCTTGACTTTTCAAAATCATAAAGTATAATTATTTTAACGGAAAGATGAAAAAGTATAACGAGGAGGTATTACTATGAAGTATTTACTAAAAATATATTTATTTTTATCTCTCCTTTCCGCCTTAGGCGGATACGAAATTGCCTTTGGGAGAGAGAAACTCGTGCTACCCGAAGAGGAGACCGGACCTATGACCTTAAACTTCATCCAATGCCCTCCTTTTGACCCACTGAAAGAAGAACTCGGAATTCCCGAACACCTAAAAATCACCGCTTATGATGGGAAATGGGGTTATTATATAATCCAGTTTCCGGGACCGATAAGGGAGGAATGGAAAAGGGATATTATAAAGATGGGTGGAAGTTTCCTTGATTATATCCACCGCTATGCCTTCTTAGTCCGCCTGCCCAATTCTCAATTGGAAAATGTCCGAAATCTTCCCCAGGTTCGCTGGGTTGGTCTCTATCAACCGGCTTATAAAATCTTCCCCTATCTCTCAAAAACCCCTGGCACAAAAAGCCTAATCGTCGGCTTCTTCTATGATGAAAATGAGCAGGAAATCCTAAAAGAGTTAATCTCCCTTGGTGCTACCAATATCGTAACCGACTTCAACTGGATAAATAAGAGTGTGAAGATTGATATTGACGGAACAAAGGTTGATGAGATCGCCCGCCTCAAAGGAGTTTACTGGATTGAGCCCTATGTTCCAATAACCCCGGATAATGTTGATGCCCAATGGGTTGTTCAGAAGGGATATACCGGTGTTGCGGATACATCAAGGCCAATCTGGCGCAAAGGACTCCTTGGCGATGGGATTATCGTCGGCATAACCGATACGCCTCTTTGGACAGGGCATGATTTATTTAGAGACCCTAATGTCCCCAATCCTGGTCCAAACCACCGGAAGATTATCGCCTATACCGGAACCGTTGGTTCGGATGCTCATGGCACCCATACAACCGGAACCCTCTGTGGTGATGACTCAGCGGTTGGCGGAACCTCCCTTAATGACGGAATAGCAAAGCATGCCCGGGTCTATTTCCAGAACTATACCCAATTCCCAAACTGGGATATGAATACCTGGTTCATTGGTCCTTACAATGGTGTAGGAGAACTTAAGGCAAGGAATCACTCAATGAGCCTTTCCCGGAAGGACTCTTTTTCCACCTATGTCTGGACCGACCGTTCCGCTGACCAGTTCATCTGGACACACAGAGATTTTCTCCATTGCAACTCAATGGGCAATTATAATCTCCAGCCAACGATGGGACACCCACCTGTAGCAAAGAATATCATCTCGGTTGGTTCCTGTGATAATGGTGTCAACTGCCGAACCCTTTCAACCTTTACAAGCATTGGTCCAACGGTTGATGGTCGGAGAAAACCGACATTGGTCTCACCCGGTAGAAACATTTACTCGGCTGGCACATCTAGTCCCAATAGTTATGTCGCCAATAGTGGCACGAGTATGGCGACACCAAATATGACCGCATCCACTGCTTTGATTCGTCAGTATTTTTTGGATGGTTATTATCCTACCGGGGCAAGAAATCCGGCAGATGGCTTCTCACCTTCCGCAGCCTTGATGAAGGCAGTGGCAATTGTTGGTGCGGATAACTCAATAAACTATGAGGTCCCTTCCAATTATGTCGGCTGGGGAAGGATTGACTTAGATTCTTCCCTCTACTTTACCGGTGAGACAAAGAAACTCTGGGTGAAGGATGATACCATAGGACTATCAACCGGGGATTCGGTGATCTATGAGATTGAGGTAGAAGATAATACCGAACCATTCCGGGTTGCCCTTGTCTGGACCGACTATCCAGGAACACCTTATTCTTATCCAATCCTCATCAATAACCTGGACCTGACAGTGATTGACCCAACCGGAACCGAATATAAGGGAAGTGTCTATTCTGGTGGGCAGTCGGTTCCTGGTGGTTCTTATGATACACTGAATGAAGTGGAATGCACCCGTCGCAATACACCGATTACTGGAAGATGGAAGGTGAAGGTGAAGGCAAGAAATATCCCCCAAGGACCACAACCCTATGCCCTTGCGGCAACCGGTGCGATTCGGGAGAGGCCACCGGCTGGGGTTCGTCTCTATCGCCATATTATTGTTGACGCACCCCCTGGCGGCAACGGCGATGGTATTGTGAACCCTGGAGAGGCGGTTGAGATGCCAGTCTGGGTGTTTAATTATAACACCTATCCGGTGCGTGGCGTTAAGAATTATCTCCGACTTCTGCCACCTGACCCCAATATTACAATCACCGATTCCTTCAAATATTTTGCGCAAATCCCAGCATTAGATTCTGCCTATACCGGTCCGAATGGCTTCAATTTCCAAGTCTCTAATTCCTGCACCAACAATTATCGCATTCCTTTCACCCTCGTCTTCCGAGATACCCTTGATTCTATATGGCAGTCCGGGCTTTCCATCTATGTCGGCACACCGGTTCTCTTTCAGGAAGGTCTTCTTGTCTGGGATTCAC
>JBBIHO010000227.1:0-2559 GCA_037446935.1 Caldifarciminota bacterium
AAGAGACGCTCTCTGGGGATGAAGAGAATTGTCCGAACCAATGTCCGAAGGTCAGAATCAAGAATTGACTGATTTTCATTTTTTATTATACTTAAAAATTAATGCGATTCTCTTATCCCGCAATTGCCCTTTTCTTTTCTCTTCTCATCTCATATGGGAAAGATACACTCATCGTCCAAATGGTTGAAAAGGGAAAAATAAAACTCACCGGGCAGGAAGAAGTCTGGCAGTTTGCCGATTCCATATTCATTACAAAACAGTTCTCTCCCTATTATGACTCCCAGTCAACTTATATCACAAAGGTGAAGGTCTTACAGGATTTAAATAACCTCTACTTCTTATTAGCAACCGATTTTGGCGAAGATAAACCAAGGACCGCTCTCAGTGGCGGAAATGAATCTTATGCAATATATTTAGACCCACTTCTCTCTAAGGTGCAAGCATATTACTTTCTCATTTCATCCTCTGGTTTTAGAAGTGATGGACTGGTTCTCTCCGATGGGCAAGGTTATGATGATTCCTGGGACGGGGTCTGGGATTCAAGGGTTCGGGTCTTTAAGGATAGAGGGAGATGGCAATTTCTCGCCTTGATTAAAATCCCTTTTAAGATTCTTAGGTTTTCTGAGAAATCTCTCTGGGGATTACAGATTAGACCCTATTATCAGAGGGTGAAGGAGTTATGTTATTGGCGAATGCCGGATAAGGAAGAGGGGCTCCGTGTTTCAAAGTTTGGGATCTTAAAAGGGGTGAAGGCAAAAGGCGAGGGTAAGGGTTTGGAGATATATCCGGTCACCTTAATGAAAAATACTTGGAATGAGGGATTCGGAAAGTGGGGGAGATTCATCCCTTGGGCAGGGATTGATCTCGGCTGGAAAAGGGAGGCATCCACGATAAATTTCACCTTATTGCCGGACTTTGCCGAGATTGAATCTGACCCCTTCAAAATGAGTTTAGGGAAATATGAGATTTATTATTCAGAGAGGAGGCCATTCTTCTTGGAAGGGAAGGAGATATTTGAACCCTCCGGGATGTCGGGAGGGTTCTATTCGCCAGTGAAGGTCTTCTATTCAAGAAGGATTGGAAGAGTCTTGCGGGATGGTTCCGGGGAGGTGCCGATTCTTACCGGGGCAAAATATGCCGGAAAGATTAACCGCTATGAAATTGGGTTAATGAGTTGTCTCACCGGGGATAAGTTTGGTATTTGGGACACTGCCTGGTCAACCTCTTGGAATCTCTTTCGGATTAAGAGATACTTCTTAGAAAATTCCGAGATTGGTCTTCTATCAACTTATAAGAGGGAGATTAAGAGAGGCGATTGGGATTTATCTGAGGAATTAGATGGCATCCTCCGTTGGGGTAAGAATCAGATTGGTGGACAAGTTCTCTTCAATTGCGACGCTACGAAAAATTTTGGCTACCTTGCCCAATCTGGTGGCGTCTTCTGCTTTACTGAGGAACTATTCGGTGGTTTTGCGTGCAAATATGTTGGAGATGAGTTTGATGTGAGTCCTATGGGATATGCCACGGTCTTGCCCGGAGAGAGGTCAGCAAATATCTTTGCCGGTCTTATAAAATCGCCCCTAAAAGGTGCGGTATCTTCTTACACCTTCACCATCGGATACCAACAGTGGCAGGAAAAGGGGGATGAGGATTGGGCAAGGTATCGTTTCTTAGAGACTAACCTCTCTCTCCGAAAGCCATTACATCTCTCCTCTTATCTCTCTATCGGATACGGAAGGGATTATGAAGGGGATTTGGGGTATAATTATAAGAATCTTAACCAGAATATCTGGCTGGAGATTAAAAATTTAGAATTCTGGACAGGATATTCTTATAGTTACGGCTGGAATTACCGGAGAGACTTTTTGGCTTGGCAGGGAGTCTTATGGGGTGGGTTAAATTTGCCATTAACCCATCGGTTCTCTCTAAATCCTTATTTTAACTCCTGGATTGAATATGACACAACCAATCGGCATCTCTCAACGACCATCTCGGGCAGTATCTATTTGAGATGGACATTCACACCCTTTATGAATATCACATTTAGCCCAAATCCCGTCTTTCTCTATGAGAATAAGAAATTGGATATCTCTCAGGCACGGCTTGCCCTTCTTTATTCTTATGAGATTAAACCCCGCTCCAGATTTTATATTGTCTTAAATCAACTCTTCTCTCATCAGGAGAAAAGATGGCAGACTGAGGAAAGAATCTATGCGATAAAGATTCGCTGGCTCTTTCTATTTTAGATTTTTATGGGTTAGGCTTTCTATTTCCGACCTCTTTTTGCTAATAATCATCTAAGATCATATTGCGAAAAGAATCTTAAAAAGCATCATCAGACTCATCTTCTTTTTGAGTTAATGAGGGAATTAAAAATAGATTAAAAGAGATATTTAATAATTGGTAGAAAATTTTATCTTTTAGCCGATTTTGATTTTAATTTATTTAATTTTATAGAAATCTTTCTTTTGACAGGTGAGGGGATACCCCTCCCCCCACGGCAATTGGTAGTGTCCATTTTGTTGTGGAAATTCGTCTATATAGTGCATTATAGTAGCT
>JBBIHO010000228.1:0-1224 GCA_037446935.1 Caldifarciminota bacterium
GGTGGTAAATTCCTCTGCGCCAGTGTAAAATTACCCAGCCCATTTCCCAATAGACGCAACCGTATTGATGGGCAGCACAAAAATCCGAATTGCCATCCTTATTTATATCACCGAAGGAGAAGTCCATATTAGAATTACCGCCGAGAAAGCCAAAACTCCTCCGCCAGGTCCCATTTCTTAAATTCAAATAGATATGGATACCATCATCTGCCCCAAAGGAATTTGCGCCGACATCCAAATCGCCGTCGTTGTCAATATCGGCAAAATCGGTCTCAAACATTCCCCAATCCTGTCCGTGCATCCCCAAACTATCATCCCAGGGTGTCCAGTTTCGTCCGGTGCCATCACCTAACGCTACCTCCAGCACCTGGTCGCCAAAGTCATTTCTGGAATAGTTATGATGCATACCATAGCCGCAATCTAAAAATCCGTCATTATTCACATCGCCAATCGCAATCCCGCCGTAACCAAAATCACCATTCATATAAACCTGCCAGTTCCCCTGACCATCGCCAAACCAAACCATTATCCCATGTTGGTCGGTATTCACATAAGGCGAACCGTGGTCACCAATTGAGAGCAGATCAAGATTCCCATCGCCGTTTATATCCACCATCTCAACTTCGGTTCTCCCCCCTTCTAAGGTTGGAGGAATCAAGCCCGAAGAAGATTCCACATATTGCAGAGAATAAGAAGTTAAAAAGAGAGTAAGGAGACTTAAAAGGAGAATCGTCTTTTCCATAAAAGATTATATCCGAAAAAGAAAAAAAATCAATAAGTCCGAAGATGCAAAGGATAAATCTCCCATTTGACAGATACCCCTTTTTCCATAAAATAAGAAATAGTGACGAAAAGGGAAAAGATATTGTTAATTGCCTCTCCCCTAATTATCATTCTTATCTCCCTCTTCTTTCTCCAATCTAACCCCAGTCTCATATTCGTTTACGATGATAGTTATATAACCCTCCAATTTGCCAAAAATCTCTTTGCCAAAGGTGGTTTGACCTTTGACGGTGAAAATTATAATCTCGGGGCAACCAGTCCTCTCCACATCTTCCTTCTGGCAACCTTCAACCTCTTAATCCGCAATCTCCATTTAACTACCGTCATTTTAGGAATATCATTCCTCATATTCCTATTTTATGCCCTCTTTCTCTACTCCCGGATATTATTCAACGATTGGCGGATTTCCCTCCTTACCTCCTTTTTAACCAGCACCACCGG
>JBBIHO010000228.1:1269-2551 GCA_037446935.1 Caldifarciminota bacterium
GCCCTTATGGTCTTTACCCTCTATTCCTTTGAAAAAAGAAGCCCTTTCTATTCAATACCCTTGGCTCTTTCCATCCTCACCCGACCCGAAGGCTGGTTTCTCGCCGTAGCAATCTTCTCCTATTCCCTTATTAACCTCCTTCTTAAAAAGAAGATTAAGATTGCAAAAGAAATCACACTCCCCGCCATTATCACCACCCTTTTGCTCCTCCCCTATCTTTTCTCCAACCTAAAGAATACCGGTAGCCTCCTCCCCAACACCGCATTCACCAAAGCCCTATTTTTTGGGGAAATTGGACTTCCCTTACGCCAAAAGGCTGAACTATTCTTCAGTGGCTTAAGACTCTTTTACCTTAACATAATTTATCCCCTTCCTTTCATCATCTTTCTTTTCCTTCCCTTTGCCCGTAAGGTCTATTGCCATTTTTATCACCTGATACTCCTCGCAATCTTTTATCTCTCCTACTTCCTCCTCTTTCCGGGAAGCACCATCCATTACTGGGGTCGTTATCAACACATCTTCTATCCTTTAATCATCCTTGCGGTTGCCGAAGGTTTCTTTCATCTCCTTGAATTCTATGGTCGGCGGTTATGGTTATCAATAACCCTTTTGCTCATCATCTTCCTCAACCAAATCATTTCCATTATTAATGTCCGGAAAGTTTATTACGAAATGACAAAAAGTTATAAAGAGACACTCATCCATCTGGCTGAATACTTTAAGAATGCTACTCCCCCGGATGCGGTGATTGCCACACATGATATTGGTGCCCTTGGCTATCTCTCGGAGAGAAGAATCAATGACCTCGTCGGCTTAGTCAATCCTCGTGTCCTTTCATTCTATCGCCAGGATGGTGGAATCTCTTCTATCCCCTTAAACAAACGACACCTCGTTCCATATATAAAACGAACAAGCGACTTTCTGGTCGTCTTCAAGTTTTGGGAAAAATTTCTCAACCTTAGTCCTGATACCTTAACCAACGATTTCATATTTTTAGGGGAGACAAAACCAATCTTTGGTTTGAATGAGCGTTATCGCATCTACGGTATTATAAAATAACCCTGCACTTGATTCCTTTCATAAATATTTTATAATAACTTATGAAGATACCTAAAATCCTTCTTATTATCCCCTGCCTTCTCTTTGCGACCTGCCTCCCAAAATCAAAGCTCTTAAAGGATGCGGAAAAAAAGACAGCCGTTGGTTGGTATGATGACTTCTTTCTCGTTAGTGACGGTGGCGAATTTAAGAAGGATGTTGCAAAATGGCGGAATGAGATAGA
>JBBIHO010000229.1:0-2475 GCA_037446935.1 Caldifarciminota bacterium
TTAAGCACGGGACTATTCTACCCTTCTCCTTCGCCCTTTTATCAATCTCTTTTGCGAGATGTAAGGAGTCAACACTCTGAATCATTTGGAAGAATTCTAATGCCCTCTTCACCTTATTTGTCTGGAGATGTCCGACCATATGCCATTCAAAGAGATTGCCCAGGACTTCATACTTTCTCTCTGCCTCCTGAACGCGATTTTCGCCGATTATTTCAATCCCACAATCCTTTGCCTCCCGAATCCTTTCCGGAGAGACACCTTTGGTGACCGCAACAATCTTTATTCTCTCCTTTATTCCCTTTTTAGCACATATTTCTGCTATTTTATCTTTTATAATTCTTAAATTTTCCTTTATACTCATTCCGCAGCACAAAAATGGTTAATTTCCGGAACCTTTTCATTTACATCTTATGCCAAAGAGAAGAGTTGTCAATACAAAGAATAACTAAATTTTAACATCCTGTGGCTTCAAATAAAAATAGCGGGGAGGAAAACTCCTCCCCACCTATTCTTTCTCTCTCTTTATATCTTTCCGCCGCCGGCTCTTCCGGTATTCTTCAATCCCTGACGGAACTTTGGCCAGGGAGAGGCGGAAAGGGATTTATTTCCGTAGATGCCGTAGACCTTACCTTCATAAGCAACGAAGATTGTGCCGTCAGGGGCGATAGTTGGTGAGGTGTAGATCTCTTCTTGGAGTTTCTTTCCACCCTTAGTTGCGAGGTCTATTAAGAAGATTTCGTCATTTTCCTTGTAATCGTAACCAACAAATTTACCCTCATTGGTTAAGAAGTAGACGATGTTTCCTTGGGCAACGATTGGTGTTGCGAAGACTCCCTCCAGTGGACTTAAAAGATGCCTCATTAAAGTGCCGTTTCGCCGATAGAATAGGATGCCTTTCTCTTCGTGGCCTAAGATGATGAATCCGGAATCGGGTTCAAATACCACCGAAGAATGAATTTCCGCACTCTCGGGAACGAATACCGGCCAACCGGAGAGGAAACTGCCCGTAGGAGTGAGGGCGCAGATCTTCCCCGACGCCGAAGGAATGAAGATATTTCCGTTGCCATCAATTGCCGGTGAGGAATATACCTCACCGCCGCTTGCGACGGACCATTGGAAGTTGCCGTTTGGGTCAAGTTTGTAGACAAAACCGGAATCGGACTGGTCAGCAAAGTATATATATCCACCACCATCAATCGCGGGCGATGCGAAGATACCGCTGCGGGCAGGATATTTCCAGACTAATTGCCCTTGCGTTCCGGCATCTCGGATAGCATAAAGGGTATCGTTATCGTTGCCGATGATAATCTTCCCATCAGCGGTTAGTGCCGGGGAGGAAGCGAAGGGAGTTCTTAAAGCGTCATCCGGCCACTTCCATTTGAAGGTAAGATTTGAAGTTAGAGCAAAGAGATAGCCTTCTTCAGAGCCGATATATACTGTGCCATCTGGACCAATCGCCGGGGAGGAGTTAAATTCATCGCCGAGAATCGGAGAGGCGAACTCTGCCATTTTCGCTCCGGTCTTACCGTTAAGTTTATAGACCCTACCATCTTTACAACCGATGTAGATTACCGGCAACCCACCTTCCATTATTAGGGCAGGAGAGGATACGAAGTCATCTTCCCCCTGGAAGGTCCAGAGGATTTCTCCGGGATTATGGGCACTGCGAACGGTAAAGGTCTTAGGTGAGGAGGTATCTGAGAGGGCAAATTTATTATCCTGGGCCACCGCCTTGATATTAAAGACTCCGGTATCGGAATAGGCATGAGAAGATGAGACAGGAGTTCCGGAAGTGACAAAGGGTGTGGTATCAACCTTCCCATCACCCCAGATGAAGAAGATTCGGACACTGTCACCATCCGGGTCAGTAGACGAAGTGCTGAAGGTATAAGAACTATCCTTTAATCCGCTACTCGGTCCGGTAATGGCAGTAGGGGCATTTGGTTTTGTATTGCTGATGACCCGCACCTTTAAGACATTTGACCAGGGTGAAAGTTTCCCTTTCTTATCCTGTGCCCTTGCCCTCACATCATAGGTATCAGGAGTCGTCCAGGTAAAAGATCTTTTCGCGGTATCGCCACTCTTGTAATAGTTTGTCGTCTCCATCTTCACTTCCCAATCAAAGAAGTAGCGGATGTCGTCTTTATTTGGGTCGGTAGAGACTGCTTTATATTCCGCTTGTGCGCCAACGCCAACCACGGTAGGACCATTTATCTCAGGCGTGCGCGGTGGCTTATTCGGACAGCCGGTCGTAAGGATGAGTATCATAACAAAGAATATAAAAAAGGTGAAGCGTTTTGCTTTATTCATTATTCCTTTCCTCCTTTTTCCTTCTTATCCATATATCCTATTTTACCATAAAAATGAGAATTTGTCAAGAATACGAGAGCGGTCAGAACTGAGAAATCCCGCACGATGTGAACGGTTAGTGACCCGGGAGGATAACCTTATAGACAAAATTCTTCTCCTCAGCGA
>JBBIHO010000230.1:0-2469 GCA_037446935.1 Caldifarciminota bacterium
CTACGAAGAAAAGGGCGAGGACTTAAAGTTAAAATTGATTTGCGGGAAGGCGGGCTTAGGTCGGAAGGTAAGGACAATTGATATTAATCGTCCAGGCTTGGCGTTGGCTGGTTATCTTGAACATTTTCCCCAGGACCGGATTCAGATCATCGGTCGCACCGAATCTTCATATCTTGCCACCTTAAATAAAGAAAGGCGCAAAAAGGCAGTTACGAAACTCCTTTCCCTTAGTGCACCCTGCTTCATCTTCTCCCAGCCCGCCGAGGTCTTTCCGGATTTCATCCAGAATCAGGTCCCCATCTTCAAAACCGAACTCCCTACCCTCTATCTCATCCATCGCCTGACGACTTACCTTGACAATAAATTAGCCCCGGAAACCCATATCCATGGTGACCTGGTAGATGTCTATGGCATTGGTCTGCTTATCATTGGTAAATCAGGCATAGGCAAGAGTGAATGTGCCTTAGACCTGGTTGCCCGTGGCCATCGTTTGGTTGCCGACGATTTAATAAAGATTATAAAACGGGGCGAAGGAATCCTCATCGGACAGAGTGCCGCCAAATCGGAAAAACTGCGCCACCATATTGAAATCAGGGGAGTTGGCATCTTAGATATTTATACCCTCTTTGGGGTGCGGGCGATGCGCATCCAGAAAAGAATTGAGGTCGTCTGCGAACTTGTCCCATTCAAGAAAGGGATGGAAGTAGAGCGAATGGGCTTAGAGAATAAATCTACCGAAATCTTAGGGGTAAAAATCCCTTTAATCAGAATACCGGTAATCCCGGGAAAGAATCTGGCACTGGTCTGCGAAGTGATTGCCAAGAATCACATCGCCAAAATCCTCGGCTACCATCCGGCAAAGACATTCTACGAAGAGATTGCCAGAATAATTGAAGGTAAGCCAAGTATTGACCGGGCAATAATTGAAGACATTGAATAAAGTCTACGCCATCCTCTTAGCGCACTCCGATTTACCAAAGGCATACAAAAAGACCCTGAAGAATCTTTTCGGCTCTCCTACCGATTTTGCCTTCCTATCCCATTATGGCCTCTCCGCCTGCGAAATGACGAAACGCTTGGAGAAGAGACTGGCAAAGATTAAGAATAAAAATGTCATCCTCTTTGTCGATATTGTTGGTGGCAGTTGGTGGCATGTCTGTTGTGCCTTGAAAGAGAAATATAAGAATATTGCGATAATCTCTGGCTTCAACCTACCGCTCCTTCTCAAATTCCTCCAATACCGTGATAATACCGATTTCTCATCCCTCGTTTCAATTGTTGCTCGCGCGGCAAAGGAAGGAATAGTAGTGAAATAGAGAATTTGGTTAACGCCTTTTTGGCGTTGACTTTTCTTCATTTTCCAGTAAAATTAAGTTTATGTCTTCTCTTATCCTTTTCTTCCTTTTGGCGAGTGGCGCAATCTCGCCCCCTTCTTCCATTAAGGTCTTTGATACGCCGAATGATGAAGGAGGGAGCATCTCAATTGAGTGGCAACTGCCGCCAGAAGATTGCGATACATTAGATTTCATCCAGGGCTACGAAATCTACCGCTCCGAAAGGAAAGAGGGTCCTTTTGAAAATGTTGGGTTTTCGCTAAGGGGAAAGAATTATTTTGAAGATAAGGGTGTCAAAGATAATAAAGGGTATTTCTATTATGTGCAAGCCATCGGAGCAACTGATACCGCAAAGAGCGAAATTGCAGGACCAGTAATCAGCCGACCGCAGTGGTTCAATTCCTACCGGTTCAATGTCTTATTTGTTACTATCCTCTTCTCTTTTATCGTTATCTGGTACATTGAAAAGGCAAAAAAGGGGGAAAGATTATTCATCAGAAAGATTCCGGGACTGGATGCGATTGATGATGCGGTAGGCAGGGCAACCGAAATGGGAAGGCCAATCCTCTTCTCCTTTGGTCTCGGTTATATTACCGATGTCGTTACCATCGCCAGCCTTTCCATCCTGAGTAAGATCGCAAAGAAGACAGCCGAATATGCCACCCGACTTCTCATTCCAAACTATGACCCAATAGTGATGACTGCGGCGCAAGAGACAGTGAAAGAGAGTTATTCAGAGATGGGGCGTCCTGATTTATATAAGGAGACCGATATCACATATCTCACTGCTGACCAGTTTGGCTATGCGGCTGGGGTTGATGGAATCATCCTGCGGGAAAAACCTGGCGCCTGTTTCTGGCTTGGTTATTTCTTTGCCGAATCCCTTATTTTGGCAGAGACCGGAAGCCGGGTCGGCTCAATTCAGATTGCCGGCACAACTGCCATAACTCAACTCCCATTCTTCATCGCCTCTTGTGATTATACACTGATTGGCGAAGAGATGTTTGCCGCCTCCTGTTATTTGAAGCCCGAACCCCATATGTTAGGCTCCTTAAAGGGAGAGGATTTGGCAAAAGGTATTACCATCCTCTTCTTAATTATCACCGTCGTCTTCGGCACAATCGCTACCATCCTC
>JBBIHO010000231.1:0-1098 GCA_037446935.1 Caldifarciminota bacterium
TCTATAAATATAGAGTAAAAAATTGGGCAAAATGTTTTCAAAATCTTAAATTCAATTTTCCAAATTTTTATCCTTTGGCACTGATTTTGCTTGTAGGATTTTAGAACCTACCTTCAGACTAAATCTTTTGATACCGGACATTTTATACCTTGCCATTTAAAAATAATTCACCATTAGGAGGGGCGGTTTTAATTTCGAGCTTGCGACCAAAGCTGGAATATAGAAAGCCACCTGTTTTTACCTGTCCCGTAGCATTTTCTGATTCACTCCTCAATTTTTTAATATCTTCATCACTTTCTTCCACAGTAAAATTTGCTGGTGAAATAGTTGTAGAAGTTGAAACTTCTCTAATTTCAATACGGAAGCCGGTAATAATTTTATTAATCTCTTCTTCAGAAACCGTTCCCCACAGCCCATCAGAACAAAGAGAAAAATATCTCTGTAGGCACCGGCGTCGGCTGCGGTCTGTGCTTTCATTTTGTAAACTGTAACAGCGGTAACATTAGGAATGGTAAACCAGCATAGTATGAGAACGAACAAAATTGAAATGATTAAAACAAGAACCTGCCCTGTGCAATCTTTATGGAGGTTTTTTATCTGACCAAGGACCTTCATAAACCCTTTATCTCCAATTACTTGGGAAAGTCCGGGATATTGAGTTTTTAAGTCGTCAAGAAAATCTCTAAAATCACCGCTCCCGACCAGTTTCCCATTGGAAAAACCTGGCATTTATAATAATAAGTCAATTCCACCTTCAAATCTTTTCGTCCGGACCCGGGTGGACCACCTCCTACTTCTGCCTTATCTATTCGGGTCCTAAGATAGGCATTAGCAAATCTCGCTGTCCATTCAAAAATTGTTCCGCTAATCAAATGTCGGATGCCGTGAAGGAAAGTAGGGTCTATACCAAAGGTTTGTAAAATATGCGTAGCGTCGCTGGTAATTGACGGAGTAATGCAAGAGAGAGCGATTGCTGCCGAACGAAGGATTCTTGAAGTATCTTCCTTTGTGCTAATTCCATAAATGCTCGCTCTCCTTGCCGCACAGAAAGCTGCGTAATTTGTTACCTGCTTTGCATTATAGACCATCGCTACTTCC
>JBBIHO010000231.1:1121-1349 GCA_037446935.1 Caldifarciminota bacterium
AGGGTTTCAACCATCGCCTGTCCTCTCGGGCACTTTTTTAATCTTGAAACTTTTCGGAACCATTTCATATCGCCAGGAGCCGGGAATATAATGACTGTCCGCCTAAAAATTCCATAATCATTGTCCAGATTGTGCCGATGACAATCGCAATGCCAACGACGAGAATGGAATAGACGAGGGCGGAGATGATAAACGGGTAGCCCTTAATCGCACCAATAAGGGCGGGGT
>JBBIHO010000231.1:1388-2439 GCA_037446935.1 Caldifarciminota bacterium
GTATATTCCATTATGTTCTTTCGTGATAAAGAGGAGACGATTCAATTCCTAATTGAAAAGAGGGCATATCCGGTCTGGCGTAAAGGAAAGGTCTCTTTTCAAAGATATCTGCCTCTTGAGATTCAAGAAGAGGTGATTGAAAGATTAGAATTGAAGAATGATGCTGCCTGTCAGGCTCTTCGGGAGAAGATTAAAGAAGAAGTGGCTAAAAAGAGAAAGAAAAGACCGATTAAGGAATGGGTAAAAGAAGAAAGACCGCGTGAATTACTCTTAAAGGAAGGAGCCGAGAAACTCCCTCTGGCAAAACTTTTGGCGATAATATTGAGAACCGGTAGTGAAGGGATGAGTGCTGAGGATTTGGCAAGGGAATTACTCAATAAGTTTAAGTCATTGCGGGGAATTGATACCGCTACCATTTCCGCCCTACAAGAAATAGAAGGGATGGGTATTGCAAAATCGGCCCAGATAAAGGCGGCATTAGAATTAGGTAAAAGGTTATTCCGGGAAAGGGCGGAGGCAAAAGAAAGAATAAGAGACGCCGCCGGGGCAATTAGATATGTGCGGGATTATTTCGGACCTTATCTAAGGGACCTCCTTAAAGAATATTTTTATATCATATTCTTAGACAGCCGGAATAAGGTTATTGGGACGCTTGAAGTCTCAAAGGGTAGTTTAGATGCCGCTCTTGTTGATAAGGCAGAGATTCTTAAAGAGGCAACTCTCCGGTCAGCCTCCGCTCTCATTTTGGTTCATAACCACCCTTCTGGGGAAGCTGAACCATCAAGAGATGACCTAACAATTACCAGAGAGATAACAAAGGCATGCGAACTGGTCGGGATAAGGGTTTTAGACCATATAGTAATCGGAAGAAACGAAGACGACTATTTCAGTTTTCTAAACAAAGGGCTCTTGTAGAGGAGAGGATAAAAAGACGATAGTGGTGGAGATTAATAAATTGGGGAAGATGAACCAACTACTTCGGGCGCAAATCTCTACCGATCCCAAAGAAAAGAGAGAAGTGCATCGGCTTCTAAGGCAAAACCCTCCTGCC
>JBBIHO010000232.1:0-2387 GCA_037446935.1 Caldifarciminota bacterium
AATAGCAACCTCTCCGTTTTCCTGAATCAAACCCATTGCAATCCCAGCCACAGGGGCTTTGATCGGAACACCCGCATCCATCAAGGAGAGGCTTGCCCCGCAGACCGTTGCCATAGAAGAGGAACCATTTGATTCTAAGATATCGGAGACGATTCTTACAGTATAGGGGAATGACTCCCTCTTTTCTAACAGGACCTCTAAACTTCGCTCAGCAAGGGCACCATGACCGATTTCGCGGCGGGAAGGACCGCGTATCGGTTTCACCTCACCGGTGGAAAATGGAGGAAAGTTATAGTGGAGCATAAAACTCTTTGCGGTATCACCGGTCAGGGCATCAACAATCTGTTCATCTTCTTTTGTCCCAAGGGTAACAACCGCTAAACATTGTGTCTCCCCGCGGGTAAAAAGACAACTACCGTGGGTGCGGGGTAAAACGGAGACCGCACAGGATATTGGCCTTATCTCATCCGGTCTTCGTTTATCAATCCGAATCCCCTCCCGCAAAATCCGCCGCCGCATATCCCGGGCAATTACCTCTTCTATCACATTAGTTATCTGGACCTCTAAATCCGGTATGTCCGGAAAGAGGGGGACGAGTTCTTCTTTCATCTTCTGCTTAATTGCAAATAAATACTCCTCCCGCTCTCTCTTTTTTGCTATATCATTTATTACCTTAATCTCTTCCTCTTTCTCCCTTATCCTTCTCTCCACCTCCGGATGCTTTACCGGCAAGGGAATTTCCACCCTCTCACACCCACTCATTTTTAGTAATTCGGCTTCTAATTCCACAATCTTTATTATCTCCTCTTGGGCGAGTTCACATGCCTTTATCACATCAAGAACGGATGCCTCCCGGGCATTACCTTCAATCATAATTATTGAATCTTTGGTTCCAGCCACCACGAGATTCAAATCGGCGTTGGCGAGGGTGGAAAGGGGAGGATTAACTATAAAGTCATTACCTAATTTACCAATCCGACAGGCACCAACCAGTGTTGGAAAGGGAATCCCTGAGAGGTTAATTGCCACCGCCGCCGCGATGATGCCGAGGATATCTCCGGCATTCTCCTGGTCAAAGGAAAGGAGGTGGCAGATTACTTGTGTATCGTAGCAGTAATTTTTTGGGAAGAGTGGTCTTAAAGGGCGGTCAATCAGACGGGAAGCGAGAATTTCCTGGTCGCGAGGTCTACCCTCGCGCTTAAAGAAACCACCTGGGATTTTACCGGCGGCGTAGGAAAATTCCCGATAGTCAACAGTTAAGGGGGTAATGGAGACATTTTGAATTAAATCTCTTTTGTAAGATACCGCAGAGAGGAGAACCGTGTCGCCGTAACGGCAAAGGCAGCTACCATCTGCCTGCTTTGCCATCCCGCCAGTTTCTAAGGAGAGTTTCCGACCAGCAATTTCTCTTTCTACTTTAAGCATACGCTACTTGTTCGCCATTCAAGTTCCACGGTCCGAGGATGTTAGCCGCGCAACCCAAGTTTCTCCACTATCTTTAGGTAGCGGTCTTTATGATATTTCATTAGGTAGTTGAGATGACGCCGTCGGTGATTAACCAATTTTATCAGTCCAATCCGAGAATGCTTGTCCTTCCGGTGAACCTTCAGATGTTCGGTAAGTTGATTTATCCTTTCGGTCAGAACTGCTATCTGCACCTCTGGCGAACCCGTGTCGCCTTCATGTATCTTATATCTTTCTATGATATCCTTCTTTTTCATTTTTGAGAGAGGCATCTTATTCCTCCGCTTTTAATTCCATATTAAATAATGAATAACTCTCCGCTTCTCCTTCCGTTAATGATAACTTAACCAGCCCAATATCCTTCGCCACCCAGAAGTGTCCGGAAATATCTTCTTCTATGTTTGTATATTCTATCTTGTAAGTATCTGGGTATTCTCCTGCCAATACCTTTACCCTCTCCTTTCCTCTATTTTCTGCTCCATAACGATAATTCTCACCGGTGAGCCACGCCAAAAATGGTAGTGATAATTCCCATCTCTTGCCACCTTCTAAGGGTAAGAGAAGGAAGGTATCCGGGGTATTTAATGAATCAGAAATCAGAAGACAATCCTCTCTCTCGGCAAAATAGACGGTCTCAATAATTGTATCCCAATCGCTGCGGAAGGTGAAGACCGTCCGATACCACTCCTCATTTCCGATGCTATCCTTAGATCTAATCATTAGGGTTACTAAACCAGTCTCCACTGTATCCGCTTCTCCTTCATCAATGTCAATCAGCCAGTAGTCATATTCCATCTTCTTATCTCCTCCAAGCGGGAAGTAGGACGTTCCTTGCTTAATCTTCTTGGAACAGAAGAAGAGCAGAAGAGCAAAAGAGAGGAGTATTTTATACATAACCATTTTCTCGTTCTGCATATTTTGAA
>JBBIHO010000233.1:0-2373 GCA_037446935.1 Caldifarciminota bacterium
ATAAGATATCTTTCTAATAAGCCTATATCTATCTATATTGATGGTGAATTGGTAAAGAATAAAAAGTTATTGACAGCTACTAAAGAGACGGCAAAATCCGGAATAAAGGCTTATGGAAAAGTTGCGATATCAAGTTGGAACGACAGTAAAATTTGTGGACTGGCATCCTGCTTTGGGTTCTTATTAGTGCGGGGTAAGGTGGGTGCTACAATATCCTTAGCCAGTCGGATAAGAGGAAGTATATCCGGCCGATAAGGAGGGAGATCCTTGCCATTACGGTATAACCGAATGAGGCACCAAATGCGACCATTATAAAGATTATCCCCAAACGAAAACCAGCCCGTAATCTGCCCTTAAACTCCCTGGAAAAATAGAAGTATAAAATGGTTGAGATGACGCCGACAACTAAAAGAAGATTATTTATACTATTCAATGGTAGAACAGTTGCCCCAATTTGTGGTAGTAAATATCCCTGGACACTGCCGGTAATCCCCAAACCGGCACCGATGCCAATCGTAAATGCGAGTGGAATGCGCGAAATCCAACTAAATTTTGGAGAGATTCTGGTGAGCATTAAAATGCCTAAGAGGGTAGGAAGGATAAGAATCCACTTTTCAATACCGGTCTCCTGCTGGAAGCGGTCAATGAGCATCGGTTTTAAGTCAAATGCCCAAAAGTAGATTACCCAGAAACCAGCGGAAACACCGACATAGATATGTTCCGCCAATTTGTAAAAGGGATTATCTTTATAAAGAAATGAGAGGATGGCAATGGTTAAGGTTGCTGCTAACCAGGTGCCAATGAGGTTAATCATCTCTTTCTTTTGGCCAAAAGGAAGGCAATATTCCCAATGATTATGAAGAGGATAATTAAGCCGTGAACTGCGGACTGTGCCGGCATCCCTAAGATGCCGGTCCCTGGTTCTTTGACTAAGGATTCGTATTCCGCTGCTCCTTGCAGACCGCCAATTAGTCCAACAATCTGCTTTGCCTGGAGATAGGGATACATATCCGGGGCAACGACACCGGTCGTTCCCAAGATTATCTTTTCGCCAAACCGTGCTCCAGCATACATCACCCAGGCATCACCGGTTGCCCCGGCTTCCAGACCGACAAGGATGTCAATATCATTGTAGTTATGAACCTGACGCATAAAAGGGAAACTATCAAGGGGAGTCCCTTTATAATCAGTAGCAAAGAAGTCACGAATCTCCCTGCCAATTCCCACCATAAGCGCTGTATAACCGGGACGATAACCTAAATTTATGTAATCTCTCCCATACTCCTTCTTATATTCCTTTGCCACCCTTGCCAAGGCAATCTCACCTAAGGGTAGTCCTAATGCCCACTGTCCGGTGAGGATTACCTTTATATCCTTCTGAAAGCAGTGTCTTAAAATACTGATGAGCATCGGTTGGAGTTCCGCCTCGGATGCGGCATCATAGTCAATTGAAATCATAACCTTTGAATTGGGGGGTAGTTTATCAATATTGTTGAATGCCATCCTAACCTCTTCGGAGATTCTGACTGGCATTACTACCTTCAAGAGGAGAAGGAGGGTAACAACTGAACCGACTAAGAGATAGATTATTCGCCGGTCTAAATTACTCAGTCGGAGGAGGAAGTTCATTTCATATAGGTTCTTTCAATGCCCAGGATGATCCTTATTGACATTGCAATCCCGCCGAGGGCTGTGCCAATAAATATTCCCCTTTTTGCCGCGGTCTGCGGAACCTGCATAATCCAGTCGGAGATTTTGGCAAAGACCTCCAATTTCTCAAGTTCGTAAATCTTTAAGGAGGGAACGATAAAGGAGATAAGGGAGGCAATCCTTGCCCATAGCCAACTGCCAAGCGGTACCCTTCCTAACATAACCAAGACCGCCGCAATCAAAAGAAGGGTTGCTTCAAAGGTGCGGGTGCGAAAGGCACGATAGGCAGCGGAGGCAATGAAGAAGGCAAGTAAGGCAAACATCGTCCCCTGCAAAGGAATCATCGTATAGGTGTAAAGAAACATAAATGGTGAGCCGAGGGCAAATGGACTATTATACTTCGCCCAGGAGGCGAAACCTAAGAAGAGGGTAAGAAGGAGGCTAAATAAGAGGACCGCACTGAAAAATCTCCCCTGCCTTTCCCATCTTATCCGGTGCAGATGGTGACCGATTAGACTTTCCAGTCCTAAAAGGGTAGTAAAACCAGCGATTATTGCATACCAGACCAAAAACCTCTGCTCTAAGTTACCAAAAGGTTTGTGAGGAATGAAGAAGGTAATGATTAAAAGAACCCCAGTCAAAAAGGTGAGAAATAATGGAAACTGCCTCTTCATCGCACCGTAAACCAATTAGTAATCTTTTCAAAGATTGTGGTAAGAATTG
>JBBIHO010000234.1:0-2332 GCA_037446935.1 Caldifarciminota bacterium
TTGAAAGGGTGAATGCACTATATAGACGAATTTCCACAACAAAATGGACACTACCCTTAATTCTTTATATCTTGCAATTTTCCCAATCAAGGCTATAATTCACGATGCGGAATTTAATCCTCTTTTTAGTTCCTATCTATCTCTTTGGGAAAATCACCGGCTGGGTTAAAGAGGAGAAGACCGGTAAACCAATTCCTTATGCTAATGTAATAGTTATGAATACGCCATATGGTGCCTCTACTAATGAGAAGGGATATTTTGTTATTCTAAATATCCCACCAGGGGTTTACTCGGTAGAGGCATCGGCAATTGGCTATCAACCAATGGTGATTGAAAATGTTATATTGGAGAGAGAAAGGATTGTGCGACTGGACTTCGTTTTGAAAGGAATGGCAATTGAGATTGAAAAGGTTACGGTAACTGCGGAGAGACCGCTAATCTCAAAAGAATTCACCCGACCAACTTATCTCTTAAAGGCAAAAGAACTTTTATTCGCCCCGGATTATCTCACCAACCTCCTCACCTTTCAACCAGGTGTGGTGAGAGAAGAGAGTTTATTGCATATCCGAGGCGGAAGGGCAGAAGAGGTTGACTACCGACTGGATGGCGTCTCAATTATTGACCCCCTTTCCGGTGACTTAGGAATCCAGGTGAGCAAGGGTATCTTAGAAGAGGTAATTTTCTTTCCAGGGGGATTTGGTTGCGAATATGGAAGGGCGATGTCCGGAGTTATCAATTTAATATCACTTTATCCAATGAGAAGAGTTTCTCAGGAAGGCCTTTTTAAGAGCGAAAGATTCATCCCTTGGGTTGCCAACTATGGTTACAGCAACTATCAGACAAATATATTCATTCCCATTTGGGATTTCTGTAATATTTTTGCCTTTGATTTACTCTTAACTAATGACTGGGACCCCCGATATTATAAACTTCCCCATAAAGAAAGGCAAGATTACTTCCTTTACGGTAAGAACTCCTGGCAATGGAGAGGAAAGGCAAATTTTACTTTAAGTTATACCTCTTCTCGTTCCCAGTTTAACCGCTACCATCCGCAGTGGAAATTTAATCTTAATAATTACCGCAGTGATTTAAGAAAAGGGAATATCACAATCTTCAAGTCCGACTTCCTTCTTGGCGAAAGGAATCTTTTCGAGATTACTGCCAGCCGCTTCTTCACCAGAAAGGAATACGGAGTAAAGAAGGGAAAGATGTCATGGTGGCAGGATATTCAGTTTAAGACTGGCGAGGAATATGAGGTGCCGGAGATGGGTATGGATAATCCTTTTGGAATGAGTGTCGTAGAACATCTATACTTTTATACTAAAGGCGATTATCTGGAATTTCGCAGAACATCTTCTTTGGTCTATTCCCTCAATTACAAATTCTCGTCTCAGATTAACCCATTCCACCAGTTCTTTTGCGGCGGTGAAAATAATTTCTATGCTGTAAAAAGTGACTGGGTATATTTCCCTTACTGGTATCCTACCCGTGATACCTATACCTTTAAGCCGACCCATTTTAGTCTCTGGTTGGAAGATAAGATAGATTACAGCGGTCTCTTCGTCAATTTGGGCTTGCGATTTGATAAATTCATTCTGGGTGATAGGGCACATTCAAAGTCGCAGTGGAGTCCGCGTCTGAGTGCTTCCCATAGAATAACCGATTGGTTATTCCTTCGCTGGCACTATGGATATTATTGCCAAATTCCAAATCTCTCTTACTTTTATGACAATGTGAAGAATCAGGAGATAAGGTATCGGCAGAATCCGCCACCGCTTATCGGTAATCCAGATTTGGAACCAGAAAGAACAACTGCCTATGAAGTTGGCTTGCAGGGAGAAGTATATAGGAATCTCCTCGGGACATTTAACCTCTGGTATAAGGATGTGAAGGAACTGGTCGGCACGCGACTCGTCCCTTCCCTACCATTTCCTTATACCATTTACTGTAATATTGATTATGCCAGTTTAAGTGGGATGGAGATTATCTGGGAGATTAAAGGTAAGTATTTTACTCCAAAACTTGCCTATTCCCTATCTTATGCCAAAGGGACAAGTTCTTATGCCAACGAAAATTATTACGAATATATAATCCGCGGTGATACGAATATCCCATTGGCAGAATATTATCTTGATTTTGACCAGAGGCATCGGTTATTTTTCCAGTTGGAGTTTTCCCATTGGATTGCCGGAAGATTTATTGGTTATTTCGGTCAGGGATTTCCTTATACTCCGCCCGGGGGCTGGGGTGACCCGCAAACGATGAATACACTAAGGGGACCCTGGCGAAAGTGTGCGGATTTATATCTCTCAAAAGAGGTTTTTCTTTATGG
>JBBIHO010000235.1:0-2317 GCA_037446935.1 Caldifarciminota bacterium
GAGCGGGCATCCTGGCCCGGCTGATACCATCCATATCTGCTATAAATGGCGAGAGAGTGGTGTTGACCGCATCTTCTATAAGAAGAACACAAACTGGATAAATCCCTCTCGGATAAGAAGTGGTATTGCACCAACCTGGAGTGAAAGAACTCCTATTTCTACACCCAAACTTCCGATTACTCAGCCTGCATCCCAACCTTCAATTGAGTTCTATTCCAACCGAGTCGTTGTCGTCTGGCGAGGTCCAAATGCGAGCGGGGAGGATATTGGCGAAATCTATCGTAGTTGGCGCTCAATCGGCCGAAGTGATTGGAGTTCACCGGCAAATGTAAGTAAAAGCCTCAACCAGGAGAGCAGGCATCCGGAAGGTTCGCAAGGTGAATTGGCAGTAGTTTTTCAAGAGCAACTCCCTTCAACTAACTGGGAAATTTACCTCAATCTTGCCACTTCTTATGAGATTCTCAATATCAGTAATACCTCAACACCTTCCCGCTATCCTCATACTGCCACTAATGGAAATATAACCCATGAAGTTTGGACCGAGGAGTTAGCTACCAATAACTATCGGGTCTATTACCGAAGATACGAATATATCCCTGCGGGCGGACCGCCAAGTGCCGGCGAAACCAGACTCGCTGATTTACAAATGCTCTCAAACCCAAAAGCGAAATATGTAAAATTTAGACTGCCAAATGCTTCTTTCCAAATGGAAATTTACGACAACCTTGACAAACTCATCTACCGAACTTTTGCTAAAGAAGAAGGAATATGGAACTACGAAAAGGTTAGTTCCGGTGTCTATTTCTATCTCGTAAAGGCAGAAGAAACTTCTCGTTCTGGTAAGATAATGATTCTGATTAAAAAGGAGAGGAGGGCGGCTATTTTCAGGCCGCCCTCCTTAATCAAAAGATATTATGAATAAATTTCTACTTCCTCTTTTCTTTCCTATTTTAATCTTCTCTCAATTTTATCGCTTTAAGCAGATTGGCGGCGGTTTTCCAATCGGGGATAATCTCAGCCCAACACTACTTTTTGACTCAAACAACAATAATAGATTCGATTTAACCTTTGCCTTCCCGGTTGGTCGGGATTGGCAAATCTGGGAGTATTTCCCATTCAATCGTTTTGAACTTGCCTATACAGCAATCGGTCATTGGACTGGTAAATGGGCAACTGGTGATATAGACCAAGATGGGTTAATTGACCGACTGGAAACAGGACCGGATTCCTTGGAAGAGGTAATGTTGGTTCTTACTTATGAAAGTCAAAATCCTTCATCGTATCCGATGAGTATCAACTGGGTTTACCGGGTTAACACCGGCGAACGAAGGACCTGGTATAGTTATTTCCCTGGTGATTTGGATGGCGACGGTCGGCGGGAGATTTTCTATACTAATTCCGGAGACGGACTTCTCTGTATAATGGAAAATCGTGGGAATAACAACAATCAGATGGTCTGGGTTGAGGAACCTCCGGATGGCGGTCCATCTCAGGCTTTTGGTGATTTTGATATGGATGGGAGGATGGAATTTGCCTCCGCCGGTGGCAGTTGGCATAACCGGGTAGTTGTCTACGAGAATACTGGTAATGACCAATACCAAGTAATCTTCATTGATACCATCACCCTGCCCAATGGTCACTTTGATGCCTTTTCGGGAAACGATGTGAATCAAAACGGCAAGCCGGAATTCTTCATCAACTTTTTTGTTGGTTCGTACTTATGTAGATTTTATCTCTATATGTGGGAAGCGACTGGAGACAATCGGTACCATCGGATTTGCATTGATTCTTCAGTCGGCGCAAATTTTTTCGGCGAGTTTCTAAGAAGCCGATGCGCTGATATTGATGGAGATGGGATTGAGGAGATACTCCAGGCGGCGGGGGGCAGGTTGGTAATCTATAAGTTCTTCCAAGAACAGCCCCGTATGGTCTTCTCCAATTTTTTTCCGCGTATCAACTCTTGTATTAACTCGGCTGATTTGAACGGCAACGGCTATAATGAGATTATCATAAGTGGCACCGGTGAGAATGTTAATGATAGGTACACCGATATCTTAGAGATTGAGGCGGTTAGATTATCAAGACCAAATGGTGGAGAAGAGTTTCATCCGGAGCAGTTGGCAAAAATCAGTTGGCGAACATTCTATCCACCAAGATGCGATTCTTTATCTCTATTCTATTCTATAGATAATGGGAGAAATTACTTTCCAATTATCACCAGGGTTCCTTCCCATCCCAGTGACACCATCTACCTCTGGCCAGTTCCTGATGTCCGTTCTGACTCCTGTAAGATAAGAATTATCGCCTATGGTCCCGG
>JBBIHO010000236.1:0-2287 GCA_037446935.1 Caldifarciminota bacterium
CCTCAGGTGAAAAATCAATACGGTAGATGCCCGGGATATCTTTCCATCTTTGGATAAGTGCTTCCTTATTTTCTAAAAGAAAGGGAGGCAGTTTTATTCCGTATTCGGCTAAATTTATTGCCTTACTCAGGGATTCGGTCTTTCTTCTAATCACTTGGTTTTCTAAGATTCTTATATCTTTGGGGAGAAAGGGGGCAAGGTCACGGATAAGATTACCAGAGTAAGAAACTGCCAGTTGGATATCAAGGTATTCTCCTTTGGAAGTGACGCCGACGGGTAGCGGTGGTCCAAAGGAGACAAGGGGATGGGGCGAAAACCCGGATGAGAAGGCTACCGGTAGTTCCGAGCGGCGCAAGGCGCGATAAAATGTCCTCACAATGTCTAAGTGGGAAGCAAAACAGAAACTTTCGCCGGCTGTATATTTTATCCGATAGGTTATCTTCTCGCTTCCTTTCCCGGTTATAAAAATTGGCATCTTCCTTTTGTAGCCATTAGGTATCTCAACAAAACCTTCTTCTTTTGTTTCGGTCTTTTTCTTGTTTGGGAAAATCGGCATTCGTTCCGGACAGACACCGCAGTCGTAACAGCCCGCTTTGAGACAGTCGGCGGTAAAGGTAAAACTATTGGCTCTTTTTGCCTCTTCTTTTAAGAACTCCTTTTTGACGCCAACATCAATAAAATCCCAGGGTAGTTCGGAATCCAGCGTTCTTTCCCTTAAATAATTATTAACATCCAAATTCAGTTCGGCAAAACTCTCCTGCCAGAGGTTATAGTTAAAGAATTCGCTCCATTCAGCAAGGATTGCCCCTTTCTTATATGCGGTGAGGATTGCCTCTCCTAATTTTTCATCGCCACGGGCAAGGATCGCCTGAATTTGCGACTGATAAGGATTTTCCCATTTGAAGGTAATATTCCTCCTTTGCGTTTCCCTTTTTAGGATTTCCAACTTGGTGTGAATAGCCTCCATTGTGGAAAATTGTTGCCACTGGAAGGGCGTGTGGGGTTTTGGGATAAAAGGTGAGACCGATAATTTTATTCGCATCCTTTTGAATCTCTTGGCGATGGTGAGGACAAAATTGCTTATCTCCTTAATATCCGCTTCGGTCTCATAAGGCAGGCCAATCATAAAATATAACTTCACACCGAGCCAGCCGGCCTCAGCCGCGGCCTGGAGGGATGAGAAGATAACTTCCTCCTTTATCTCTTTATTTATTAACCCTTGTAAGCGCGGGCTTATCGTCTCCGGGGCAAAGGTTAAACCGGTCTTTTTGATTGCCTTCAGTTCCCGTGCTAAGTCAATAGAAAAATCTTCCCCGCGCATTGAGGGTAATGAAATTGCCACCATTCTTTTGTAAAGAAGGGCATTCAATTGGCTAAGGAGTTGGGGTAAGTTGGGATAATCGGAAACGGAAAGGGCAAGGAGGGAGAGTTCTTCCCAGCCGCTACTTCTTATTCCCCTTTCGGCTAATCTTAGAATCTCTTCGGGTCCTCTGATTCGCAAGGGCCGGTTAATAATTCCTGCCTGGCAGAAGCGACAGCCGCGGGTGCAGCCCCGCATCACTTCAATTGTTAGCCGGTCGTGAACCATTTCGCATATCGGGACAATTGGCGGAAAAGGAAAGTCGGATTCTGCTAAATAATTTATTGTCCTTTTCTTAACAATTTCCCCTTTTTTTGCAACAGCGGGAACATAAATTCCCTCAATCTTTGCCAAGGTGGAAAGAAGATGGTCTCGGTTTTTTCTATCCCAGTTTTGATAAACCGCTACAATTTCTTTTATCACCTCTTCGCCGTCACCAATGACGAAGGCGTCAAAGAAGTCTTTGACCGGTAAAGGATTGACACAACAAGGACCACCGGCAATAATCAAAGGATGGGAATTCTTTCGTTCCTCAGACCTTAAAGGGATTCCGGCTAAATCTAAGATATAAAGAACCGTGGTATAGGAGAGTTCGGATTGCAATGAAAAACCGAGAATATGGAACTGATTTAATGGGGTCTTCGTTTCTAAGGAATAGAGGGGGATTTTATTTTTCTTTAATAGATTGCCAAAATCGGGCCAGGGGGCATAGGCACGCTCGCAGATAACCTGTGGGTCTTTATTTAGTATATGATAAAGAATCTTCAGACCATAATTTGACATTCCCACTTCATAAATGTCAGGAAAGATGAGGCAGAAGAGGAGGGAGTCGTTCCTTCTTTTCTTTATTGGGATATTATATTCACCGTTAGTATACCGAATCGGTTTTTGACAAAGCGGTAAGATGTTTCTCAATTCCTTTTCCAT
>JBBIHO010000237.1:0-1050 GCA_037446935.1 Caldifarciminota bacterium
AACTTCCCTGCCCACGATTCCTTGCCGCTGGCTGTGCCGCCGGGGGTAAGATTTTTGTGATTGGCGGAATTGAAAGGGCAGGTCAACCATCAAAGAAGGTTAAATATTATATCCCGGAGCGTGATAGTTGGATGGATTATTTTGACCTTAACCAGGCAAGGGCATCTCTTGCTGTCTGCACCCTTCGGGGTGAGATATATGCGATTGGCGGCGACAGTCTCGGCCATCCCTTAGGCACCATTGAAAAGACCATTCCCTCAGGAATCAAAGAGGAGAGGGTGAGAAGCATTGAAAAGAACTCTCCCACCTTTTTCTCGGAAAAAAGGAGACCTTTCATCAATCCTTCACATCGGATATTTAATATCTTAGGGAAAGAGGTCTTGCCCGGGGACCTAAAAAGAGGGGTATATTTTATCTACCGGGAAGAAGAGAATCGGGTAAAAAAGATAATAATCTATTAGCGTTCCGAAAATGAGCACCTTGATAGAAATTTTTTTCATTTCAGTAATCATTTTATCTGGAGAAAATATCTCCTATTTAGACTCCCTTTATGAATTGGGTGATTACGAACTGGTCATAAAAAAAGGGGAGGAACTTTTAGCCAAAGAACTAAAAAGAGAAGATAGGGTGGCAATATTAAAGAGCGTGGCATTCTCTTATGTGGCACTTGGCGATAAGGAACGGGCAAAGGAATATTTCCTCTCCCTCCTAAAAATCTCCCCAAAATTCTCCTTAGATCCAGTCAATACCCCACCGAAAATTATTGAGGTATTTCAAATGGCAAAAAGGGATTTTTCCCTCGCCGCAAAGGGAGAGAAGATTTCCCTTTCTCCTTTAATATATTTTTACCCGGGACTTGCGCAATTGAAAAATGGAAATAAAAGTAATGGCTCTCTTCTCCTTTCCCTTTCAACCGTCTCCATCTTTGGGTTTATCACCACTTCAATTTTAGTTCCAATCTATCATCAAAATTATCTAAATAAAAGATTGCCAGAAGAGATTGCCAGAGCTTATAACAATTATAAATTGGTTTATATTACAAGGCAGGTG
>JBBIHO010000237.1:1064-2265 GCA_037446935.1 Caldifarciminota bacterium
TCCTTTCTTATGGGTTACATCTCTTAGACCTCAAATTTTTTACTTCCAAAAGACGGCCTCAAGCCGAGTAATTTCTTTCCCAATTTGCAAGGATTTGCACAAAAAGCAACGATTCTTGAAATTAAGACTTGGTAAGAAATGCGGTAATCCTTACCTTTGTGGTCTTCATGGCAACTTGGCACGGTTTATGCTTCTAATTTTAGTGATCAATAGAAATAATGAAATTGGAGGTGAATTATGAAGCACTTAATTGCCTTAGTGCTAAGTTTCGGACTTCTTGCCTTCGGATTCTCTCAGGAATACGGGGCAATTTCTGGTGTGGTAACCGATTCGGTTAGCGGAAATCCAATCGCTGGTGCTAATGTCTGTGCGATGACAAGACATGGTGGCGGAAGGGCGGTGACTAATCAAAATGGTGAATATGTAATCCAAAATTTAAGACCGGGTTATTACCGAGTCACTGCCTCCGCCCCAAATTATTTCCCAAAACACTATCCGGATTCCGTCCTCGTTGTCGACGGGCAAACGACACCAAATATTAATTTTGCCCTGGCTCCCTATGAACTGCCACAACGGGGTGGTATCTCTGGCATTGTGACCGATTCAATTACCGGGAATCCAATTGCTGGTGCCAATGTTTCTGCCTGCGGACCGAGTTGTGGTCATGCGGTAACGAATCAGAATGGTGAATACTTAATTGAAAACCTCCTGCCCGGTGATTATCGGGTTAACGCCTCTGCCCGCGGCTATCTGACAAAACACTATCCGGAAAGGGTGCGGGTTGAGCCAAACCAGATAACACCTAATATCAACTTCGCCCTTGCTCCTCACCAACCGCCACCACCGCGCGAGAGAGGCTCAATCTCCGGAATGGTTACTGATGAAACTACTGGTGAACCAATTGCCGGGGCAATGGTTATCGCAAGAGGGATGAGAAGGCGTATATTCGGCAGGGCAATGACTCGGCAGGACGGAACTTATACGATTGAAAATCTAATGCCCGGTGAATATCGTGTAACTGCCTCTGCCCGTGGCTATCACCACGAAACCTATCCGGAGTTGGTAATCGTCTATCCTAGACAGAATACACCGGATATCAACTTTGCCCTTACCCCACACGGTGAAGAGCGAGGTAAAAAGGATATAATTGAAGGAAGGGGAAATAAGGGAATGAAGAGTATAGAATAACCAATCCGCCGCA
>JBBIHO010000238.1:0-2231 GCA_037446935.1 Caldifarciminota bacterium
CTTTTTAACTTGGCGGACAAACTCACGGGATACTCCCCAGGCTTCGCCAATCTTCTGTAATGTCTGGGGGGTGCCGTCTTTGAGCCCAAAATATTTTTCCACAATCTCCCTTTCCCTTGGTTGGAGAGAATTGAGGGCATTTTCAATCTCTTCTTTTATCTCCTTCTTCTTAAGGATTTCCTCCGGGGAGGGAAAGGTTGTGTTACTCAAGACATCGGTGAGAGAATAGGGAGAATCATCTGACCGATCAAGGGAGATGACCGGTTTTTCGGAAAGGACCATCAATTCTTCCAGTTCCAGCGGCGAGATGCGTAGAGCGGTTGCCAGTTCTTCCTTCATTGGTTCCCGCCCAAAGCAATGGGTAAGTTTCGGTAGGAGGAAAAACATTCGTTTGATGAGGATTTTCTTCATTGGGGGTATTTTTAAAATTCCCTTCTGCTCCAAGATAGAGAGAAGACGGTAATTGATTCGGTAGCGCGCAAAGAGGGAAAACGACATCTTCTTTTTTGGATTAAAGTCCTGAATTGCTTCCATTAGGGCAATATTCCCTTCGTTTATTAAATCGGACAGGGGAATGCCACTGCGGTGGTATCTTTTACTAACGCTTAATATTAGTCTCTGATAGGATAGAATCAATTTCTCCCGGGCTTGGGCATCCCCTTCTTTTGTCTTTTTTAGGAGTTCCTTCTCCTCGTCGGGGGTGAGGATCGGATACTTGCTCACCTCTTTAAGGTAAGGGAGAAGGGATTTTTCTTCTATTGTCCGCATCCTATTCTATTCAATATTGATAGTTAAGAAGTGAGTTTTACCATCTCTTTTTATCTTAAAGAGGATGCGTCTTTTCCCTTTTTTCATCTCTTCCTTGACCGCGGTCCTAAAATCACCAACATCTTCTATCTCTTCATCGCCAATTCCGGTGATGATATCGCCTTCTCTTATTCCGCCCTCAGCGGCCGGACTTTCGTCTTCTATTCTCTCTACATAAACGCCATTTTTCACCTTCAATTCCTGCTTCTCAGTGGTGGTGAGGTTTCTTACCCGGATACCGATCTTTTTTTCTGTCTCCGGTTCTGGCTTAACCTCTGCGGTTTCTTCTGGAAATTCGGCGAGGGTGGCAAAGGTTGTCTTTATCTCCTTTTTTCTGATATATTTGATTTCTACCCTTTTACCCGGAGGGGTAGCGGCGACGATTTCTCGGAACTCATCAACATCCTTAAATTTCTTGCCATCAAATTCAATAATGACATCACCTTCTTTCAAACCTGCACGCTCGGCGGGTGTATTTTCTAAGACTTCAGCACAGAGCACACCCTCTTTTATTTTCAGTTCCATCGCCTCGCGCAACTCATCGGTAATTGGTTCGGGTCTAATTCCTAAATAGCCGCGAGTCACCTTGCCTTTGGTTATCAACTGGTCTTTTATTTGCTTAACCATATTGGAAGGGATGGCGAAGCCGATTCCGATATTGCCGCCCGTTGTGGTTTTAATCGCGGTATTTATCCCAATCACTTCGCCGCGCAGGTTAACCAATGGACCGCCAGAATTTCCTGGGTTGATTGCGGCATCGGTCTGAATGAAATTCTGGAATGTTGGACCACCAGGAAGTTCTATACCGTGCCTTCCCTTAGCAGAGACTACTCCGACGGTAACCGTGCCCTCTAAGCCAAAGGGATTGCCAATCGCCATTACCCAATCGCCAATTTTAATCGCATCGGAATTTCCTAAGACCACATAGGGAAATTTTTCTTTCTTCTCAATCTTTAAGATTGCGAGGTCCGTCTTTGCATCCTTACCAACTACCTTAACCTCTTTATCCTTATATTCTCTCCCGTCGGATAGTTTTATAATCACTTCATCATAACCAGCAATCACATGATTATTAGTCACCACATAACCATCTTCGGAGATTAGAACCCCACTGCCTAAGGAACGGATGGTCTGTTTTTGTGGGATGCGGGGAAAGTCACGGAAGAAATCGCGGAAGAAGTCTTCAAAGGGCCAGAAGAATTCAAATTCCGGTCCTCTTATCCTTATTTCTCTTTTGGCTGATATATTAACAACTGCTGGTGTGACTACCTTAGCGATTTTCACAAAAGGGCTCTCGCCCTCAGAGGTTAGCGGAAAAGAGATTTTTTCTTCACTTCCCAATGGCGGACCAATCTCCGCAGTAGTATAACTCATCGTTTGCTGGTCGTTATGCTTCTTTGCCGAATGACGCAGGGATGCACCAC
>JBBIHO010000239.1:0-2106 GCA_037446935.1 Caldifarciminota bacterium
CGAGGATAGAAGCCACCGCCCCTAAAATTGGCAGGGTGATATCTATAAACAATTATAATATCCATTTAGAGAAAAGTCAATATTAAAACATAGATATCCATTGTGAATTCATAAAGGTCAGAGAAGGATTTTTACCAAGAGTTATAATGAACTCTTGATTGGTTATAGCGCTCTTCCCGAGGTTTCTTCTCTGCGGGATAACCGATGGAAATTAGAGAGATTGGTAGGATATGGTCAGGTATCTTTAATAACCTTCGGATACCGGCAATTCTCTCTTCTCTTGGATAAATACCGAGCCAAACCGCACCCAATTTTTTGGCGTGGGCGGCAAGCAGGAGGTTCTCGGTAGCTGCTGAGCAGTCCTGAACGATATAGCCCTCACAGCTTTGCAAATTCAAATCACCACTGACGAGAATTGCCAGAGGTGCCTCTCTTAGCATTTGGGAATAGGGATGGAATTTTGGTATTTCGTTAAGAAGGTCGCGGTCGTTAATCACGACAAAGTGCCAGGGTTGGATATTCCGCGTGGAAGGAGCACTCATCGCCGCCTCTAATAACTCCCTTATCACTCCTTCCGGGATTGGTTCTTTCGTATATTTTCGGATACTCCTCCGGGTTAAGATACATTCCATCGCATCCATACCTTCCTCCTAATCGGCTTCAACGAAGCCAATCTCTAAATTATCAATATGTTTAATGGTCTCTTCGTGTGCCTCCTTCATCCTTTTGTAATCCTTCTCTTTCAGGTATTCCAACCCACCCCTTTCATAAATTTCCAATGCCTTCCTTATCGGTAGAATCTTAAACTGATATTTCCCCTTCTCCTGATATTTAGCGATCCAGACCGGAAGATAATTTATCTCTTTAAGAAGCACCCTTCCTTCCGCCTTCGCAATCTTATATTTCAGAATGATTCCGGTATCGGTAAAACGCATCCGCTGACCGCAGAAGAAGTTTCCTAAGGAATAGGCGACATAGACTTTCTTCCCATTAGAGAGAGTTAATACCTCTACCGGTTGTATCACATGGGGATGGGAGCCGATGATTAAGTCAGCACCATATTCCGCAGTCTTTCGGGCAATTCTCTTCTGCTCTTCATCAGGATATCTTTCATATTCCCTGCCAAAATGGAGGGCGACAATGACAAAATCCGAAATTCCCTTTGCCCTTTCAATATCCTCCCTAATCTTTGTTGTATCAATCAGATTTACCATCCAGGATTTTGGTATTGGCAGTCCATTCATTCCATAGATATATCCTAAAAAGGCAACCCTTAAAGAATCCTTCTTATAGACGAATATTTTTCTACTCGCCTCTTCTGAGGCATAGGCCCCGATTTGTTCAATTCCGTACTTCCGCAAGATGTGAGTAGTTGTCAAAAGTCCCTTTTCGCCATAATCCATCGTGTGATTAGTGCGGAAGACGATATCAAAGCCGGTTTCCTTCATTGCCTGGGCGAGTGCCTCCGGCGTCTTAAACAAAGGATAACCAGTATAAGGTCCTGAAGCAGATAAAACCCCGCCGAACCAGGCGGTCGCTAAATCTGCTTCTCGTAAATCGTCCGCTATCGGTTCAAAGCAACCATTAAAATCATAGGTTTTATCTTCGGAACGATAAGAGGCATCAAGGACACTCTTGTGGATAAATATGTCACCAACCGAAACTATCGCAACTATAGTTTCTTTCCGATTTATCTCCTTTGCTCTCTTCGTTAGATTTTTATAAATATTGAAAATCCGCCCGGGCGGAAAAGAGACGAGAAGAAAGAAGAGGATGATAACGACGCCAATCTTTAACCTTTTAACTGCTGAACTCATAACAACTTGATTTTAATCCAAGGAAATTAATTGTCAACCGGAGAGAAATTCAGCGGATTGTTACGAAAGTGTTTCTCTATTTACAAGCGATAGTCTGTGGTTATCCCTGAGAGTGAGAGAGCAGACTGCTTTTTGCGGGTTTTTAGTGTAGGCAAAAAATTTTATTTTGCAAAATTCCTTTGCCAATTACCATAACAAACAATATTCCTCATAGATTTGGGAGCAGAGAAATTGAGGGTAGTGTCCATTTTGTTGTGGAAATTCGTCTATATAGTGCATTATAGTAGCT
>JBBIHO010000240.1:0-2099 GCA_037446935.1 Caldifarciminota bacterium
TTATATTTACGAATCCGCCGGCCCGGAGATTTTTTGGAATACGAGGAAGGGAGGAAGAAATTGCAGGACTTATTCGTGGATGCGAAAATCCCCTGGCGATTGAAAGACCGATTCCCTTTAATTCTTGACCAGAAAGGAATCCTTTGGGTTTTGGGTTTAAGGAGGGCGAATCGGGCAAAGATAACCGAGAAGACAGAAAGGGTTTTGGAAATTCGGATTAAAAAATGGAAAAGGGAAATAATAAGCGAAGTATAGCATCTTCGCTTTTTATTTGGATATTGCTCTTATCATTCATCTGGCTCTTATGGAATTTTGTTGGCATCCGGCGGAAGGAGAGGATTGCGATTGATTATACCCAATTTATGAAGGAGGTGGAAAAGGGTAATGTCTCATCCGTGGTGATTGTGGAGAAAGAGATCTCCGGACAGTTGAAGAAGGAGGCGGAATTAGAAGGGGTAACGCCAACAAAGAAGTTTACCGAGTTTAAGACTTATCTCCCTTTTCCTGACCCTTCCTTGGTGCAGAAGTTGGTGGAGCGAAAGGTCCGGGTCTCTTCAAAACCGCAAACCCCTTGGACAAATATCATTTTAGGAGCCGCACCCTGGATTTTATTCTTGGGTTTATGGTTTCTTTTCATCCGGCGTTTGACTGCGGGTCAGGACCGGGCATTCACCTTTGGCCGGAGTCGGGCAAAGATATTGACCGAGAATAAACCGAAGGTGACATTTGAGGATGTTGCTGGGGTTGATGAGGCAAAAGAGGAGTTGAAGGAGGTGATTGAGTTTTTGAAGGCGCCGCAGAAGTTTCAGAAATTGGGCGGCAGAATTCCCAAGGGCGTCCTATTGGTTGGTCCAACCGGAACCGGGAAGACACTTCTGGCAAGGGCGGTTGCCGGCGAAGCCGGGGTTCCGTTTATCTCTATCTCCGGTTCAAACTTCGTTGAGATGTTCGTTGGCGTGGGTGCGGCAAGGGTGAGGGATTTATTTGACCAGGGAAAGAGGAATGCACCCTGTATAATCTTTATTGATGAGATAGATGCGGTTGGCAGACAAAGGGGTGGGTGGTGGCCATGATGAAAGGGAACAGACACTAAATCAACTCTTGGTGGAGATGGATGGTTTTGATACTACGGAAGGGGTAATAATTATGGCGGCAACTAACCGGCCAGATATCTTAGACCCGGCACTTTTGAGACCAGGAAGGTTTGATAGGCAGATTGTTGTTGATCGACCGGATGTGAAGGGAAGGGAGGAGATATTAAAGGTTCATACCAGAAAGATTCCATTGGCAAAGGATGTTGACTTAAAGGTTATTGCCCGGGGAACACCAGGCTTTTCCGGGGCAGATTTGGCAAATATGGTGAATGAAGCGGCGCTCCTCGCTGCCCGGAGGAATCATGATGTGGTCTCAATGGAAGATTTGGAGGATGCCAAGGATAAGGTCTTGATGGGTGTGGAGAGAAGGAGCCTTTTAATTTCGGAGCAGGAGAAGCGCTGGATTGCTTATCACGAGGCAGGTCATGCCTTGGTCTCTAAGATGATACCGGGGACAGACCCGATTCATAAGGTAACAATAATTCCCCGGGGCAGGGCATTAGGTGTCACCCAGCAATTACCAATTGATGACCGGAGAATTTATTCCAAGACCTATTGTTTAGACCAGTTGGCAGTTATCTTAGGAGGAAGGGCAGCAGAGGAGATTGTCTTCTCTGATATATCTACCGGTGCCCGGGATGATATTGACCGGGCAACCCAATTGGCAAGGATGATGGTAACGGAGTGGGGGATGTCAGAAAAGATTGGTCCTTTAACCTTAGGGAAAAGGGATGAGGAAATCTTTTTGGGAAGGGAATTTGGACTCCATCGGACAATCTCCGAAGAGACGGCAAAGTTGATTGATGAAGAAATAACCCGGTTCGTTGACGAAGCCTATGAACGGAGTCGAAAGATTATAAAGAGTAATATTGAAAAACTACATACCCTCGCCAAGATGTTATTGGAGAAGGAGATTCTGGAAGGAGCGGAGATTGATGAGATTCTATTTGAGAAGAGTTCCGCTAATTCCTAATGAGGTGGCTGATTGGCAGGGGAAGAGAGAAG
>JBBIHO010000241.1:0-2072 GCA_037446935.1 Caldifarciminota bacterium
GAGCTAAAGTTGCATATATAGGTATTTTAGTTATTGCTGCTGACGAAGGAGTTATGCCCCAGACCCAAGAGGCGATAGACCACGCCCGTGCCGCCCGCGTCCCGATAATCGTTGCCATCACCAAAATTGATAAACCCGCATCCAATCCCTCCTGGGTAAAGGCACAGTTAGCGGAAAAAGGGGTAAGGGTTGAAGGATACGGCGGCGATGTGATATGTGTTGAAACCTCTGCCTATACCGGGGAAGGAATTGATGACCTCTTAGCAGCAATCCAGGTCGTTGCCGCCAGCATGAATTTGACTGCGGTCTACGAAACGGAGGCGAAAGGTGTTGTAATTGATGGCCGATTGGAGAAGGGCCGGGGTTGGGTAGCTACCGTCCTCATCCAAGAGGGAACACTCCGCAAGGGCGATATCTTCGTCTGCGGCGAGTTCTATGGCAGGGTGCGAGAACTACTCTCCGAGAATTTTGAAAAACTTACCGCGGTAACCCCAGGTCTACCAGTGCAAGTTTTGGGATTCTCCGGAGAACTGGAGGCTGGAGAAAGATTCTTTGTTGTGAAAAATGAGTGGCAGGCAAGAGAGATTGCCCAAAAGAAGGCGATGGCAAAGAGAGACTCAATCCTAAAACTCCAGAAACGGTTAACCTTAGAATCCTTACAGGAGAAGATTAAAACCGGTGAGGCAAAGGAACTGCGCCTAATCCTGAAAGGGAGTTCCTCAGCTCCGCTTGAGGCATTAAAGGAGGCATTAGAAAACCTCTCCTTGAAAGATGTGCGAATCAAAATTATCCACTCCGGTGTTGGAGCGATAAATAAGTCCGATATCCTCTTAGCCGAGGCTTCCGAGGCAATCGTCATCGGCTATAATACCGAACCTCTAACCGATGCCAAAATCTATGCGGAACAGGAAGGGATAGAAATCCGAACCTACAAGGTAATATATGCAGCAATTGATGATATCCGTGCCGCAATCCTTGGTCTATTAGAACCCGAGGTGAAAGAGACCTTGATTGGTAAGGCAAGGGTGAAAAAGGTTTTCGTCATCCCCCGCGTTGGCACAATAGCAGGTTGTATCGTTGAAGAAGGTTCAATCCAAAGGAAGGCAATCTGCCGATTATTCCGACAAGGAAAAGAGATCTTCAAAGGTGAGATAAAATCCCTCAAAAGATTCAAAGAGGATGTGTCCAGTGTGGAAGCAGGATACGAATGCGGTGTTGGGATTGATGGCATAGAAGATATTGCCCCTGATGATATATTAGAATTCTATATTGAAGAGAAGGTAAAGGAATAATGTTCATCGGTATTCTCCTGATTGACTGCCTCTTAGGAAGTGGCAATTCCTTGAAGGAGAAGCGGCGCCATCTGACAAGCCTCAAAAGTAAACTAAGGAACAAATTCAACTGTGCCATAAGTGAAATTGAAGGGCAGAACCTTTGGCAGCGGTCAAGGCTTGTCGTTTTAGGTGTCAATAGCCAATCTGAGAATTTAAGAAGTAACTTAGAGGCAATGGTGAAATTTATGGAGAGAGAGCCTTCCTTCCAACTCATTTCCTATGAAATCAAAGACTTCAGTCTCAATCACTTTATTAAATGAAGAAAGATGGTTCATAGAATAGAAATCCATACCCACCATCTCAATGAACTCTTAGACATTACCGAGAAGATAAACGAAGTGATCAAAAAGAGCGGAATAAAAGACGGGACGGCAATCATCTACATCCCCCATACAACATCGGCAATCACCATAAATGAGAACTATGACCCAAGTGTCGGCCGGGATATAATTGATACCCTATCAAAAATCATTCCGAAGAGTGGAGCCTATTCCCATACCGAAGGCAATGCGGATGCCCATATTAAATCGGCAATCGTCGGTTCCTCCTGTACCGTCTTCTTTGAGAATGGCAAAATATTATTCGGCACCTGGCAGGGAATCTTCTTCTGTGAGTTTGACGGTCCGCGGCGAAGGGAGGTAATCGTAAAGATAATCCCGGACTAAAACCTTTTAGCAGTTGACTTTTTTGATTTTATGGTATAATAAATTATGGATTCAAAAATTAAAGGAGGGTTTT
>JBBIHO010000242.1:0-2040 GCA_037446935.1 Caldifarciminota bacterium
TTAAGTCTTTGATTTTACATAACTTATTTGATTTTTAAGAAAAGTTGGGGGGTTGCCCCCTCTACCGTGTTCCTGGTCTTAATTTTCGCCAAATTTTTCGCCCAATCAAAGGTCTAATTTCTTTACCAATTTGAGGAGTATTAAAAGGTCCATTTTCTTTAGAGGTTAGAGGTCTAATCACTTTTCTAAAAAATCTTCTCGTTATGAGGGTCCCAAAAAGGGTAATTGAAGGGGTAATTTTTAGCCTAATTTTTCGCCTAATTGGCGGAGTAATCTTTTGTCCAATTTGTGGTCCAATCAAAGGTCTAATTTTTTCCGGCGCGAGGGAGGTGCCACCATCTAATCAAAAGTCTAATAAGATTTCTAACATTATAAAGGAAATGGTGAGCCAATAATCTCATTGCCGCTATTGGCGGATTTGGGTAAAGAGGTATTTTTCTTAAGACGAAGCGGATTAGAAGCCACGTCTCGCGATTGCCATCACCCGGGGTGTTTCTGGATAGGGAGGTTCAAAGGTGAGGTGGTGATAAAACTTTACCTCAGAAAATCCTGCCTCCTGTAAGTAGCGAGTAACTTCTTTTAACTCATAACCCCGCTCCTGATGGAGTTCCTCAAATTCATAGAGTGGCTTTCCACCAGGACCTTTTACCCAGCATTTGAGGTATAATTTAGAAATCTTTTTTTCCTTGTCGTATTCATTTCGCCAGAGGGTTAAGAGTTCCGAACTCTCCCGCCAGAGGGAATGGTTATCCCAGAGATTTTCTAAACTGAAGATGGTATTCATATCAAAGGTGAATATTCCTCCCTCTTTTAAGACCGAAAAGACAGAATGGAAACAACTCTTTAAGTCCTCTTCGTCTATGAGGTAGTTGATGCTGTCATAATAGGAGACACAAGCACAAACCTTCTCTTGGATCTGAAAGTTCCTAATATCCGTTTGGATAATCTTTAATCTCCTTGCGTGCTCTTCCCTTTTTGCCTTTCTTTCTAAAACTGCCAGCATCTCCGGGGAGCGGTCAATTCCGATCACCTCATAGCCCATTTTTAAGAGTAAAAGGGTTGGAATTCCGGTCCCGCAGGCAAGGTCTAAAATCCGCTTCGGCGCAATCTTCTCCCTCCGCCAAATTTCTATCGTATAGCCAACCCATCTCTCATAGTCAACCAAATCTTTCATAAAACCATCGTAGTAGTAGGCAAATTTTTCAAATGGTTGTAGTGCCATATTCATCTCTCCGTGACATCTCCACCATTGCGGATTTTCAATTTATCCGCGATAAGTAAGAAGAGGGAGAATACCGCCACCAGAATCCCGATGATTAAAAGTAAATCCCTTTTTGGGATGAAGGTTGTTAATTGACCTAAGAGGAAGGCGAAGAAGCCAAAAAAGAAGTGAAGGAGCCATTCCCGGGCAGAGAATATTCTGCCTCGAATATCGGGTGGGACCGTCTCCAGCAAAATTGTATCCCAGGCGATAAATAGTGGGGAGAGGAAAAGACCGCCCAAAAGGGCAAGGAGCAGGGAGAGTAAGACTGCGCGGGTTAAAGAACAGAGAATGGCAATCACACCTAAAAAGCAGAGGCAGAGCGCCACCATCACCCTTTTGCGGATTTTATGACCAAAGATACCATAAGAGATAGAACTGGCAATGAGCCCAATTGAACCGACCCCTCCTAAGAAACCGACCCCCTTTGTTCCTAAACCAAGACCCAATTCCCTTCCTGCGGTCTGGACGATTGGGACATAGAGGACAAAGATACCAGCACCCAATAAGACGAGCGCTAAGGTGGAGGCAAAGGTAAATGTGACTGGCGGGAAGGAGAGAATTAGCAAATAGGCCGATTTCAGGTTGGTAAATAGTTTTTGGGTATTGGAGACGACTATCCCTAAGATATTTCTTCCCCGGATGAGAATCGGTTCGCGGACAATCCTTTTTTCCTTCTTAAAGCGAAAGATATTGAGTAAGGCACATACGGAAACCCAGTAACTTAAAGAATCAATATAAAAACCGGCACTCCAGGAATATCGTATGCCAATCCTTTT
>JBBIHO010000243.1:0-2037 GCA_037446935.1 Caldifarciminota bacterium
ACCTCACCTGTCAAAAGAAAGATTTTTATGAAACTAAGAAAATTAAAATCAAAATTAGTTAAAGAATCAAATTTTATATCAATTATTAAATATCTCTTTCAATCTATCACTTAATCCCTCTTTAAAGACATCTTTTGAAGTGACACCAATTCTAAAATCTTAACCATCTTTTCATCTCTTTTTGGATATGCTCAAACAGAAGATGGCAAAAAACTTCTTAAAGTTATCGGAAAGGTCTTTTTAGGTTTTAAACCTTTGGAGGTATCCTTTCAGCGCCTCTTTTATCTCAAACTCCTTTGCCCTTATACCGCCTTCCGCTAAGTCTTCTCTGCCACCGCCACCACCGCCAAAGGTTTTGCCCAAATGTCCGGCTAAATCCCTTGCCTTGATTAGAGAGACCAAATCAGAAGAGACCCTAATTATGAATCGCTTATTCTCTTCACCGGTCAGAAAGAGCGAGATTGTCCTCTTCTTATCCCTCATTTCATCCGAGAGATTTCGCAGGTCGTTGATTGATAGATAGGGATAATAGCCAAAGATTAAAAAGATGTCACCAATCTCTTCCGGCGCAATTTCTCTTTTTAGGAAATTCAAAAGGATGGCAGAAATCCTTTCGTTCCTCTTTTCTAAACTATCAATCCTTTCTTTTACCTCCGCTACCCTCTTTACCAGTCCCGCCTTTGTGGTCTCCAATTCCTTCCTTAGATTCATCAGAATCTCTCTCTCTTCTTCAATCTCCTGCCGTGCCGCTTCACCGCAAAGGGCTTCAATCCTTCTTATTCCCGCCGCGACACCGGTCTCTTGGATTATCCGAAAGTAGCCGATCTCACCAGTTCTCCTGAGATGGGTGCCACCGCAGAGTTCCTGAGAGAAATTACCAATCTTCACAACATTAACCCTTTCGCCATAATGCTCGGTGAAGAGGGCGATTGCCCCCATCTTCTTCGCCTCCGCGATCGGTAGATTAAAAAACTTCTCAACCTCTAAATCTTCCAATATCTTCTCATAAATAATCTTCTCAATCTCTCTAATCTCTCCCTCTTCTAATGGTCGGGGAAAATTGAAATCAAACCTTAACCTTCCCGGGAGAACCAAGGAACCCTCCTGTCTTCTATCTTCCCCTAAGACCAATTTCAGCGCCTTATGTAAAAGATGGGTGGCGGTGTGTGCCCTTTCAATCTCCCTTCTGCGGTTCTTGAAAACGGTGCTTACTACCCTGCCCTCCTTTATCTCGCCCTCTAATAGTCTCGCCTTTGAGATCGCGATGCCGAATTTATAGTAGGAGTCAATAACCTCTAACTTAAATCCTTCGCCTTCAATTAAACCAGTATCGCCAACCTGTCCGCCGGCTTCGGAATAGAAAGGTGTCCTTTGGAGAAAGACCTCATAGGTATTCTCGTTTACTGGCTCATAATGGAGGAGGAGACTTTCGCAAGTTAATGTTTCGTAACCGACAAATTCCTGCCTTATCTCCTTTAGGGCATCCGGGGAAAATCGGGTAGTGAGGATTTTCCTTGACTTCCTCCTCTGCTCTTCCAATGCTCGCTGGAAGCCTTCTCGATCAATCGTTAAACCCTCTTCCCTTGCCAGTTCTTCCTGAATTTCAATATTCAGTCCATAGGTATCGGAGAGACGGAAGGCGTCCTGACCAGCAATCACACCGCCTTTTCCTATCTTACTGACGATCTCCTCCCAGCGCTTGATACCAGCGGATAAATTTGCCAGAAACCGCTCCTCTTCTGATTTGACGACAAGCGATGCCTTCTGAAAACCCTCCTTCACCTCCGGGTAATGGGTATGATAGACATCAACTACCGCCGAACATAATTTATAAAAGAAAGGCTCTTCCACCTTCAGATTCTTATAGGAGAAGAGAAGGGCTCTTCTTATTAGATTCCGAATCACATATCCCCGCTCCTCAGAAGAGGGAAGAACGCCATCGGCAATCGCAAACACAACCCCTCTTATATGGTCGGCACAAACCCGGAAGGCAACCCTCTTGGCACCCTCTGCTTTAATATTAAGAATCTTTTCCAT
>JBBIHO010000244.1:0-2027 GCA_037446935.1 Caldifarciminota bacterium
TCCCGAGTTGAAAGAGAAGATGAAAAGGTATCGGGATGGGTTAAAAAAAGAGGTGTTAAATGAAGGATAAAATGAAACTTTTCACCTCTCTTTTATTATTTACTTTAATCCCCTTATATTCTCAGAAAAGGGAGGGAAAGGTGAAACTACCGCCACCAAAGTTTAAGAGCGAAGTTAGTGTGGAGGAGGCACTCTTAGAAAGAAGGTCGGTTCGGAGTTATAAGAAAGAGAAACTAAAATTAGAAGAGGTGTCGCAACTCCTCTGGGCGGCGCAGGGAATTACCGCTGATTGGGGAGGAAGGACAGCCCCTTCCGCTGGTGCTACCTATCCCTTAGAGATATATATTGCCGTTGGCGATGTGGAAAAACTCTCTCCCGGCGTCTATCATTATCTTCCCGAAGAGCACTCATTAAAACTCATTTCTGAGAAAGATGTCAGGCGAGAACTCACCGGTGCTGCTTGGGGACAGGATTATATACTGCAAGCCCCTCTCTCAATAATTATCGCTGCTGAATATAAAAGGACTACCGGCCGGTATGGCGAAAGGGGGAAGAGATATGTTTATATGGAGGTCGGTCACTGTGGGCAGAATATTCATCTCCAGTGCGAGACACTGGGTCTCGGAACGGTCGTCATCGGTGCCTTCTCGGATGAAAGGGTGAAACGGATTTTGGGGATAAAAGAAGAGCCACTCTATATGATGCCGGTTGGTAGGAAGAAATGAATGAGACTCTCGTCACAACCAACTTAGAGGGAGTTAAACTCTTCAAGCGGGGAAAGGTGCGAGATATTTATGAATTTGGAGATAAACTTCTCATTGTCGCGACGGACCGGGTCTCGGCATTTGATGTTGTCCTGCCTTCACCAATTCCCCAAAAAGGGAAGATTCTAACCGGCTTATCGGTATTCTGGTTCTCTTTCTTAAAGGACATAATTGATAGCCATTTCTTAACCGATGATTTCTCCCTCTTTCCTTCCGAATTGAAACCTTATGAGGGGATATTAAAAGGAAGAACCTTATTAGTCAAAAAGACAAATCCACTTCCGGTGGAATGTATTGTTCGGGGCTACATCACCGGTTCTGCCTGGCAGGAATATAAGGAAAAGGGCACTGTTTGCGGAATAGAGTTAGCGCCGGACTTAAAGGAGGCAGAAAAATTACCAGCGCCAATCTTCACCCCATCAACAAAAGCAGAGAGCGGACACGATGTGAATATAACCTTTAAGGAGATGGCTAATATCCTTGGCTCGCGGGATGCGGACTATATAAAAGAGGTCTCCTTACTCTTATACGAAAAGGCAAGCAGATATGCCGAAGAGAAGGGGATTATAATTGCGGATACAAAATTTGAGTTTGGAATCGCAAATGGCCGAATAATATTGATTGATGAGGTCCTTACCCCGGATTCTTCCCGCTTCTGGGATAAATCAACCTATGTGGTCGGGCAATCCCCACCAAGTTTTGATAAGCAATTTATAAGGGATTACCTCATAGCGATTGGCTGGGATAAGAAGCCTCCGGCACCAGAATTACCGAAGGAAGTGATTGAAAAGACAAAAGAGAAGTATCTCACCGCTTATGCTCGCCTGTGCGGAAGCGAAGCGACCGAACGGTTAGTAAGGTCCGCCCTTTAAACTACAGAATTAATATCCGTGGACCGTTAAACCGGTAAACGGAAGACGGTAATGGAAAGGTGGCCTTGATATTCCCCAAATTTTTCTTATAATTAAAAGAAGGCATAATGCTCAGAGAATGGAGGGAATTATGAAGGTGTTTGAGGTAGGCTTCAAAAGAAAAACTTTTATCGTTTTCCTTTATGGATTTATCTTCTCTTTTCTCTACCCTTGGACGACACCAGAGAGGTTAACGAACCTCGGCAATTTTTCTAACACATCGGAAAATACCGCAAGAAATATTGGAATTGATAATTTGGGGAGAATCCATGTCGTCTGGCATTCTTATGTTCCGGTTCCAGGATTCACTTCGGTGCCCCAGATTTGGTATAAGCGATATGAACCGCAAGTT
>JBBIHO010000245.1:0-2002 GCA_037446935.1 Caldifarciminota bacterium
TCTATATTTATAGAGGGGGATTCTTTTCTCAAATTGCCGTGGGGGGAGGGGTATCTCCTCACCTGTCAAAAGAAAGATCTCTATAAAATTAAATAAATTAAAATCAAAATTAGTTAAAAAATCAAATTTTATACCAATTATTAAATATCTCTTTCCATATATCACTTAATCCCTCTTTAAGGAGATCTTTTGAGGCGACACCAATTCTAAGATACCATCAATCTCTTCATCTCTTTTGAGAAATGCTTAAAGAGAAGATGGCAAAAAACTCCTTCACAAAAATGGCAAGATAATGCCTTCGGTAAGTAATAGCCAGCAACCATTTGAAAATTACCATTCATAATCTGAACTTCAGACAAAGGTCAGGACAAGCAGTTGACAATTTTAAAAATTTATGGTATTATTTTTTTTAAAAAGTAGCGATAACGCTTAAATATTTAACAATCGCTATATTAGAATTGTGCAGTGTTCTTTTATTGACACTTGACTTTTTATCCTTTTTTGTTATAGTGAAAGTTTAGATGCTTATGAAAGAAAGTGAACGGATAAGAATTAAACTGCGGGCATATGACCACCGGCTCTTAGACGCCTCCGCGAAAGAGATTGTGGATGTGGTGAAAAGGACCGGGGCGCAGGTTTCCGGTCCAATCCCATTGCCAACGAAACGCTCGCTCTATACGGTTTTGCGCTCGCCCCATGTTGATAAGAAGTCAAGGGAGCAGTTTGAATTGAGAATCCATAAAAGGTTGATTGAAATCTCAAATGTCACATCGGATATGATTGATGCCTTAATGCGTCTGGAAATCCCAGCCGGGGTAGAAGTGGAGATAAAGGCGGTCTAATGCTGATTGGGAGAAAGATAAAGATGACTCATCTATTCTCTAAGGAAGGTAAGGCGATTCCGGTAACGATTGTTCAGGCTGGACCCTGTTTTGTTGTCCAGAAGAAGACAAGAGATAAAAATGGCTATAATGCTTTACAACTTGGTTTTGAAGAAAATAAGAAGGCAAATAAACCAACAGTTAAGCACTGCGCAAAGGCAGGACTTCCGCCAATGCGGGTCTTAAAAGAGTTCCGAACCGAGGAGATTGATAAATATAATATAGGAGATAAGATAGAAGTGGATGTCTTTAAGGAAGGCGATTTGGTGGCGGTATCGGGTTGGACAAAAGGAAAGGGTTTCGCCGGTGGGGTGAAAAGATGGGGTTGGAAGGGTGGTCCAGCTTCTCATGGTTCAATGTCCCACCGGCGGATTGGCTCGGTTGGTTCTGGCTCATCCCCCGGACACCCCTGGCGTGGTCGGACCCTTCCCGGACATTACGGAAACGAGAGGGTGACGATAAAGAATTTAAGGGTCGTAAAGGTTGATAAGGAGAGTTCTCTTTTATATATAAAAGGGGGCTTGCCCGGGGCAAGGAGAGGATTATTACTGATAAGAAAGATATGAAGGTTGCTCTCCTCGCAATTACTGGTGAAGTGAAGGGTGAGATGGAAGTGCCGGATAGTATATTCAACGCGGAAATTAATGAGGGTCTAATATGGGAAGTGGTTAGAAACTATCTGACAAATCAGCGCCAGGGAACTGCCAAGACTAAACAGCGCGGTGAGGTAAGAGGCGGCGGTAGAAAACCTTGGCCACAGAAACATACCGGAAGGGCAAGGCATGGTTCTCGCCGTTCTCCAATCTGGGTGGGCGGTGGTGTTGTCTTTGGTCCCAAGCCTCGCGACTATTACTACTCGCTCCCAAGGAAGAAGAGAAGAAAGGCACTCCTTTCATCCCTTTCCGCAAAGATGCGGGAAGGGGGAATTCTCTTTCTTGAAGACTTCTCCCTGCAAGCGCCAAAGACCCGCGAGATGGTTAATATCCTCAAAAATTTATCAATTGATACCAAAGAGACCCCCTGTCTCCTACTTATGAGCGAAATCGGAAGGGAGATAAGATTAGCCGGAAGGAATATTAAAAACTTCGCCATAAAAGAGGCAAAGGATTTGAATGCCTATG